>CANCZH010000007.1 GCA_947382445.1 uncultured Clostridium sp.
AAACAAGCTTATTGATATGGCAAAAGAGCAAGATAAAGATATGTCATTAGATGTGTCTGGTGAAAATGTTGCGAAAGATTTATATGAAAGATTAGGATTTAAAACTCATTTTATAAAAATGGTATTAAAAATAAATGATGATATTTATGAAAATTAGGGGTAGAAATAAATGTGGTTATATTATAGTTTAATATCAACTGTAATTTTGGGATTTATCGCAATAGCTATTAAAAAATGTTCAAATAATGAACCAAAAAGAATTGCAATAATGGGAATGCTTATGTATCACTCTATTATGATTTTAATTAGTGTGATATTTTATCCAAATGTTGTTAAATCTTTAAATATTTTAGATACAATTAAGATGTTACCAGGAATTTTAGTACAGTCAATAGGATTTTATTGTTCGATTGCATCTATAAAATATGGTAAAGTTGCGATTACTTCATCAATACAAAAGGCACAAGTTATTATAGCATTTTTACTAGGTGTTATTGTTTTGCAAGAAAATTGTACAATATTGCAATTAGTAGTTTCTGCTATATTAGTTATATTATCAATAATGATAGCAAAAGATAAAAAATGTGATGATACATTAAATAAGAAAAATAAAAATAAGGCTATTATGTATTCATATGGAGTAGTGATATTTTATGGAATTTCTGATTTTATAAATAAATTATATGTTACAAAGTTTGAAAATCCAATGTATGTAATATTTAATTATGCAATAGTAATTACAATTGGAATATTATTTTTTTGCTTAGTAACGAAAAAATGGCAGTATATAGATATTAGAAAAATTAATGCAAAGAAGTATTTTATATTACAATCATTATTAGATGTTTCTTCATCTATATTTAATAGATTTGCATTAATAGATGGAAATGTTTCTGTGATTTCAGTAATTACAACAAGTTCAATAGTTATAACAGTCTTAGCATCTAAGTTTATATTAAAAGAGAAAATAGAATTAAAAAAATATTTAATGATATTAGGTATATTTGTATGTGTTTTAATTTTAGCATTAATAAAAATTTAAGGAATGGATAAGAAATGGAACAGAGTAAACAAGAACGAAAAGTAGTAATGTTATCAATTTTAGGAATATGTTTTGCATTTTTAGGATGGGCAGATGTTGTTAGTGACTTTACTTATAGAAAGTTTAGTCAATTTGAAAATATTGTTTTAATAATTTCTATAATAGGCTTTATACATTCAGTACTATGTATATTAGGAAATTTGATAGTTATAAAATTTAGTAATAGAAATCCACAAAAGCTTTTTAATAGATTATTATTGATATGTTCAGTTTTAGTACTAATAGTAGGTGTATCAACATTTGCAAATAATATTTATGTGTTTTCAATTAGTTATATTATATATTTAGCTTTTTTAGAATTATTATCTATGTATCATTTTGCATTTGAAACTAGCGCAACAGTAAACAATAGGTATATTCCAGTTGAAAATAAAAGAAAAACAATATTTAAAATAATACAGTGTATTTCTACTATTGTTTCTAATCTTATAATAATAAAATATTTTGATTTTGGATTTTTATGTACAACTATAATTGCTTCTATTACATTTATAGTTACATATTTTAATATTAGAAATATTAAATGTAGAGAAATAAGTAATTCAGATAAGAATGAAAGCTTTTTTGAAAAATTAAAAATAAAAAAGTATTCAAAAACTATAAAAAAATATGGGCTTGCTACCATTATAACTAGATTTGCATTATCTAACATTTTAATAGTGTTTTCTATGCATTTATTAGAAAATAATATGGAATTTTCATTACTTAAAGAAATAAAAAATTATGCAGTTGCATTTGCAATTATTGCTTATTTTGTTGTAAAAAAAGCTAATATGAAAGCTGTAGAAATAAAAACTACTATTATTATGGAACATGCAATTATTTTGATTATATTATTATCAATATGGAATCCATATTTTTTAATATTGCTAATGGGTTGTTATACAATTGATAATTTGGTTGAATTAACAGGAAGATTTAAAATATTTGAAACTGATACATATCCAGAAAATAATGTTGAGAAAAATGCTATTATGGATGTAGGAATATTTATAGCTCAAGGATTGGCATCACTTATTTTATTAAATATTCCATTTTATGTGTCAATAGCTGTGGTTATAATATCTTTATTAGTAGCTATTGCATTGAAGATTCAATGCTTACAACACATTAAATATAAATTATAGTAGGAGGAGTAAATAAAAAAATGAAATATCCATATAAAATCTTAAATAAAAAGAAGTTTATATTATGTTATATAGATGCTTTTATAGTAAATATATGTATATATTTAATGCCAGTTGTATTAGCAATTTTTACTACACAGCCTTTTACAATAGAAAAATTGAAATATTTGATAATAGCTGTTATAGGATTAAAGTTTTTAGAGTTGTTTTTTAACCATTTTTGGGTAATATATGTTTCAAGATTTGAAAGTAAGTATGCAAAAGATTTACAGTTAGCATATTTCAATAGAGTAGCAAATATGAAGACCTGTAAACTAAACAAGTTACATAATGGTTTTTTAAAGAAGCAAATTGATATAATTTCACAAGAAGCAGAAGAATTTATGGAATATGTTTTTGAAACTGTTAATGGATTTGGAATATCAATTGTAATATTTTTGATACAAGTTATTAATCAAGATTTTAATATGTTTTTAATTTGCTTAGTAATGGTTATTATGATGATTTTGTATAATATTTGGCTTGGAAAGAAATCTGTTGTAGTTCAAGAAGATTATAATGATTCATATGCAAAGTATAATTCTACATATGTTGATTTTTTACAAAATATTAAAACTGTAAAAAGATTAAGTGCAAATAAATATGCAAACTGTAAAAATGAAGACTCATTTAAAAGAGTTATTCCTAAATTGTATAGAGTAAATTTATTTTATTCATTAAGGTCAAATGGAATAACATTTTGCGTGTATTTAATGTATGCAGTGATACTTATAAATTTATACTTTAAAATGAAGTGTGGTGAAGATATTTTATCTTACTTATTATTTTATGCTACTATGTTTAGTGGTTTAACTGCAGAATTGAAAGATTTATCTAGATTATTTATGCATTATAACAAATTTCAAGCAGCAACTAATCAAGTAGAAGAGATGATTGGAGAAGATGATGAAAAGAATGTAATATATAATTGGAAAACTATACATATAAAAGATTTAGAGTTTAGGTATAATGATGAAACAAAAACGACTATTTGCATACCAGATTTTAAAATAAATAATGGAGATAAAGTAAGTATTGTAGGAAAGTCTGGACAAGGAAAAACAACTTTCTTAAATATCTTTTCTAGATATATTGAAATTGATGATGATTCTTATACTATTGATGGAAAAATAGAAAAAGGAAATTTAAATTTAGCATACATATCACAAGAAAGTGATTTATTTAACTTAACAATTAGAGAAAATTTATGTTTAGGAAAAGAAATATCTGATGAAAAATTGATGCAAATTTTAAGTGAAGCAGGATTATATGACTGGGTTTGTAAATTAGAAAATGGTTTAGATACAATTGTTGGAGAAAAAGGATTAAAATTATCTGTTGGACAAAAACAAAGATTAAATCTAATAAGAGGAATTTTATTAGAAAAAGATATATATGTTTTAGATGAACCTACATCTAATTTAGATAAAGAAACAGAAAGATTGATTATAGCTCTAATTAAAAAATATTTAGTAGATAAAACTGTTATAATTGTTACTCATAGAGATGAGATTAAAAGTATTTGTGATAAACATTTTATGTTTGAAAATAATATTATGAAAGAATATTGTATTAGTTAATGTTAAATAAGTAGGGGTAACAAATGAAGAATTACAATAAAATAGTATCTAATGAATTAAATAGAATACTTCCATATCACTTGCTAGGAGTGGTGTTACATAGTTTAGTAATATATATAGCATTTAAGATACCAGAGTGTATTGGAAATATTTTAGATATGTTAATGCAACAAAATGTAAATGAAACTCAAATAATTAATGAAGCATATTGGTTAATTTTTTATTCAAGTTTTATATTTATACCAAGACTTTTTTATAGAATATTGTATTTTACTATTTCTAGAAAATCAGATACATATCTAAGAAAAAAAGTAGTTGAGCATTTACAAAATGTAAAACCTGAATATTTTGAAAAAGAAAATAAAGGTACATTTTTAGCATATTTATCTAAAGAAATAATATCTATTCATAATGTTTTAGGAAACTTCTGGTTTTGGCTTACTAAAATTTTAGTAACACCAGTTATGGGAATTGTATTGATATGGAGTGGGCTTAATAAACAATTGGCTTTATGTTTAATACCAGCTTTTCCAATTGCAATTATAGCTATGAGATATTATTATAAAAAATTAAAAGAAAAAATTGAAGTTTCTAGAAAAGTGTATATTGAATTATCTAAAAATATTGAGCAAAATACAGATGGATTTTTATTAATTAAATCTTATAATAGACAGAAAGAGCAAATTGAAAATTTTAATAAAATAAATCAAAAAATGTATAAAGCAGACTACGAAATAGGAGTAGCAAAAAATAAAATTAGTATTGTTATAAATGCATTATGGGGATATTGCTATGTTGCAGGATTCGGAATAGGAATTGTGTATTTGATGAAAAATCAAATAACAATAGGTGGAATCTTAATATTTATAGGATATATAGGGCAAATCTTAGGAGATTTCATTTCAGCTATTCAAAGCTTTTTGCAGAACATACCATATTTTAACCAATCTATTAATCGATTTAATTATTTTTTAAATTTAGAAGAATGCTCAAATAATGGGGAAAATTTAGAAAGTATAGAGAAAATTGAAATAAGACATTTATCATATTGGTATAATTATGAAGAAAAACCAGTTTTAGATAATATAAATATGACAATAAAAAAAGGTGAGAAAATAGGAATTATAGGAGAGGTAGGTAGTGGAAAAACAACATTAATGAATATATTATCTGGTTTTTATGAAATACCAGATAATATGGTTTATATAAATAATGAAGATATTAATACATATAAAAGAAATACAATTTTTGATAAATATAATTATGCAATACAATCTAATATTATACTAGATAATACTGTAAAAGCTAATATTGATATAACAGAAGATTTAAATGATGACGAATTAGAAGAAATTATAAAAAATGCAGAATTAAAAGATGATATAGAAAAATTTGAAAGTAGAGAAAATACTTTTGTTGGTGAAAAGGGAGTTAAGCTTTCAGGAGGACAAAAGCAAAGAATATCAATTGCTAGAAATTTAGGAAAAATTAGAGATATTAATATTTTTGACGATACTCTTTCAGCATTAGATTCTAAAACTGAAAAGAAGATAATGAATACATTATTAGAAAATATTTCAGAAAATACATTAATAGTAGTATCTAATAAAATATCAAATGTAAAACACTTAGATAGAATTTATATATTATTAGATGGTAAAATACAGGATTTTGGAACACATGAAGAATTATTACAAAGAAATGAATTTTATAAAGAACTAGATAACCTTGAAAGAAAGGAAGAAATAGATGAAATATATTCTAAAGAAAAATGCTAAAATGCTAGTTTTAGTTGGATTTTCCTTAATTATATGTAATATTTTAAGTGCATCACATCCATTAGTTATGAAAAAAATTTTAGATATTGATGTAACATCAAAGGATGCTTTAATTAATTTATTTTTAATATATTTTATAATACATGTTTTTTTAATGGTGGCAAAAGATACGAGAAATAGTGTCATAAATAAAGCAATGTCAAAAATAATGAGTGATTTAAGAGAGAAATTATTTTGTCATATATTAAAATGGGACATGACTACTTATCAAAAGTATAATTCATCAGAAGTTTATACAAGATTAACGGCTGATGTAAACAATGTATCAGCATTATTTTTGGGAACATTGCAGGTTGTGTTAAATAATGTTATATATATTATAACTATGGTAGCTTTTATGTTTTTCGCAGATACTATATTGGCTATAATTGGTAGTATTGCAATTTTATCAAATGCACTTATTTCATATATATTTACACATAGGGTTGCAAACTATAATAAAATAATTTTAGATAAAAGAGATAGTGAAAATAGGCAGTTTTCTGAAATGTACAACAAAAATAAATTGACATATTTATTTGGATTGCAGAAAAAGAATAGAGATAAGTTATGCACTACATTAGATGAGGAATTAGTATATAGAAAAAAATTTATTTTTGATGAAAGTTTTATTTATCCACTTGCTGTGACATTTCAGGCAATTGCTATTTATATAATTTTGATTTATGTATTTCATATTAACTTTACAATTTCCTTAGGAAGTATTTATCTAGTAGTAAAATATATAGGAAATTGTAGAGCGCCTTTGAATGAAATATTTACAGAGCTAGAGGAAATACAATCTTCTGCAATATCTTTAAAGAAAATTAATAAATTATTAAAAGAAAATGGAAAAGAAGATATAGAAAGTGGAGAGTGTTTAGAAGAATTAAAAGGTGATATTGAGTATGAAAATGTTTGTATGCAATATGGAGAAAATGAAGTGTTACACAATATTTCTTTTATTATAAAAGAGGGAAATAAAGTTACAATTGCAGGAAAAACTGGAGTACGGAAAAACAACAATTGCTAATACTCTTATGAGACTATATCCTATAAAAAGTGGAAGAATCTTAATAGGAGGGAAAGACATTCAAAAAGTAAGGATACAAGACATAAGAAAAAATATTTCTTATATTTAGCAAACACCATATATATTAAATGATTCATTAAAAAATAATATAATATTGGGTGATAAAACAATTACAGATGAGAAAATACGACTTACTGCTAGAGAAATTGGATTTGAAAAGGTTTTAGATAAATTTTCACAAGGATTAAACCAAAAGATAGAAAAAAATAAATTATCATTTGGACAACTTCAAATGATAGCATTTTTAAGAGCAATTCTACATAAAGCTAATATTTATATTTTTGATGAACCAACTTCAAATATAGATTTGAAAACAGAAGATAGAATTCAAAAATTAATAGATAAAATAACTATTGATAGTACAGTAATTATAATAGCACACAGAAAATCAACAATAGAGAATTCTGATAAAATTATTTATTTAAAAGATGGAAAAGTTGATGTAATAATAAATAAGGAGTAATTATTTAGATGAAAAATGTAATTTTAGATACAGATACATATAATGAATGTGATGACCAATTTGCACTTGCATATTTATTAAAATCACAAGATAAGTTTAATATAGAAGCAATTACAGTTGCACCATTTCATAAAGGGATTATATCAGTAGAAGATGGAATTAATAAGAGCTATGATGAAATTATAAAAATTTGTAATTGGCTTAATTTTGAAACTGATGGAAAAGTGTTTAAAGGTTCAACTGGATATCTTGGAGATGGATATCAAGAAGAAAATGATGCAGTTAATAAAATTATAGAGATTGCAAATAAGAATGATAAAACTTATATATTAGCAATTGGAACTATAACAAATGTGGCATTAGCAATTCTAAAAGCCCCTGAAATAGTGAGTAAAATAGAAATTATTTGGCTTGGTGGAAATAGTTTTTTGAGTAAAGATAATATGGAATTTAATTTTAAAAAAGATGTAAAAGCTAATAGAATAGTATTTGAATCAAAAGTAAAATTAACAGTTATTCCATGTAAAAATGTAGCATCAAATTTGAGGACATCTATATATGAATTAGAGCATTTCTTAAAAGGAAAAAATGAATTATGTGATTATTTGTGTCAGAGATTTTATAATGATGGAATACATGGAATTCAGGAAAGAAGAGTTATTTGGGATATAAGTGTTATAGCATATATGATAAATAAAGAGTGGTTTGAGCGAGAGGAAGTAAGTTGCCCTAATATAAATGATGATACTACATATGAATTAACAGAAAATAATCATAAAATAACAGTAGTAAATTATTTAAATGTTGATGAAATTTATAAAGATTTATTTAAAAAATTAGTAAAATAGAGGTATAAAAATGAAATTAACAAGTGAAGAAGCTTTAAATATGTTAGAAAATGCTAGAGGAAAGACTCTTAGCGATGGATGGATAGACCATTCAATTTGTGTTGGAAATACAGCGGGAACGATTGCAAGGCAATTGGGATTAGAAATTGAAAAAGCAAAAACTTTGGGATATATTCATGATATTGGAAAATCAGTAGGGGAATTTAGTAATCATGTTTTAAATGGATATAAATATATGAAAAATTTAGGATATGATGATGAATATGCTAATATTTGTTTAACACATTCATATTTGAATAATGATTATATGTGTGTAGCAGGAGGAATTCCGGATGATGTTCCTTTTAGAACTGAATTTATAAAAACACATCAATATACGATGTATGAAAAAATCATAAATTTATGTGATTTGATGTGTTTAAAAAATCCTATAACTTTAGAAAAGAGATTAATAGATTTAATTGTGAGATATGGTGTTCATGAAAACACAGTTTATCATATAAAAGAAGCACAGAAATTAAAGAAATATTTTGATGATATTTTAGGATATAATGTATATGAATTATTCCCAAATATTGTAGAAAATTAATAATATAGGTGGTAATAGATGTTTTCTTTAAAAGAAATAGAGAAGTATACTAATGGAAAAATAATAAATGGTGATGAGAATAAAAAAATTAATTATTATTGTGTAAGCCATAAATTTGGAATAAATGGTGGATTTTTTGTTCCAATAGAATTTCATGGAGTTAATAGAGAAATTTATATTATAGACTCAATTAATTTAGGTGCAATTGGATTTATGATTAATTCAAATTCTAATAATTATAATAAAATTATAAAAGAGGCAAAAAAAATAAATCCTGATATTTGTATATTAGAAGTTGAAAATGTTAATGATGCTATATGTAATCTTGCTAAAATAAATAGAGATTTAAATATTGATAAACCGATAATTGGAATTACTGGTAGTGTTGGAAAAACTAGTATGAGTGCTATGATTTCAAATATTTTAAAAAAAGAGAAAAAAGTATTGCATGATATTAATAATAGGAATATGAATACAAGCGTTCTAATATCAAGAGATTTAATGCATTTAGAAAATTATGATATGGCAGTTATCGAAATAGCAGCATCTATGCCAGGAAGAATGCAAAGTGTAGCCGGTTTTGTAAAACCATCAATTGGTGTGGTTACAGCTATTGGAACTGCTCATTTAAATAATTTTCATACTAAAGAAAATATTTTAGAAGAAAAATTACATATAGCTGATTCTTTAAAAGATGAAAAAATATTATTTTTAAATGGTGATGACGAGTTATTAAAAGATGTACAAGAAACAGAAAAATGTAAAATTATAAAATGTTCAAAAAATGAGGCAAGTAATATAATTCAAAATGATTTTGGAATATCATTTGATATAGATATTTATAACAAAAAAACTAAATTTGATTTACAATTATTTAGCTTGCATTACTTATCAAGTATTGTTATAGCAATAAGAATAGCAGAACATTATAATATAAAATATGAAAATATAATTGATGGAATTAATGAGTTTAAACCTATTAATGGAAGACAGAAAGTATTGAGAAATATAGATAAAGATTTGACATTAATTGATGATTCATATAGTTCTAGTTTTGAATCAGTTAAGCTAGGATTAGATGTAGCAAGCAAAATAAAAAGTAAAAGAAAAATAGCAATTTTGGGTAAAATGGCTGCATACGGAGAAGAAGCCAATAACATGCATGAAGAATTAGGAAAATATTTTAGTAGTTTAAATTTTGATTATTTGTATTTAACAGGTGAACATACTAAACATATTTTTAAAGGTGCACTTCAAAATGGTTTTAAAGAAAAGAATATTAAAAAATTTAAAACACAAGAATTGCTATTAGAAGATTTGGAGAAAAATATTCAAAATGGTGATTTGATTTATATTAAAGCTGCGCATACACAAAATTTTGAAAGTATGGTAAAAGAATTAAAGAGAAGATATAAATTTGTTTAAAGGGAATATTATGGAAGATAAAAAATTGTACAAGCATTTTGTAATAACAAGATTCAATATAAGAGCACACTATGGTTGCAAGTTAAAAAATCCAGAAGATAATCCAATGGATAAAATACTGGATGAAGATTATTTAGAAGAGAGATTTGATATTTTTGAAAAGTATACATTTCCGTCTATGAAAAATCAAAAGAATAAAAATTTTATTTGGATAATATTGTTTCATAAAAGAACACCAAATAAATTTAAAGAGCGAATTCAAAGGTTAAAACTTGAGTTTAATTTTGTAGATTTATATTTTGATGATGAAGAAAAATTTAGCTTTTCAGAATATTGTAATAATTGTGAGAAAGAAGTGGAATATTTTTTAACAACAAGAATTGATAATGATGACATGATAAATGAAGAATATATTTCTAAAGTTCAAGAATATGCTAATGAAAATTTTCATCAATGTGTAATATCATTTGAAAAAGGAATAAAATATGATTTAAATTCACAAAAAAAGTTTGAATATATTAGAAAAGATAATCACTTCCTTTCAATGATAGGAACTAGAGAAGAATGTATATTACAATATAATCATGCTAAGATTTTAAATTCTGGAAAAGAAATAGTTTTTTTAAATCCAGACTTATATATGTGGACTGAAATTATACATGATTCAAATGTTATAAATAAAATAAAAAAACAAGATGTAGAAAATGAAATTTAGGTGATAATATGAGATTTTTTAAAACAATTATATCAAGTCTAAAAAATACTAAATTATTGATAGTAATATTTTTTATATTAAGTATAATTCTAAACTACTTAACAACATGTGTACCTGTTGTAATACAATATTTTATAGATTATATTTTAGGACAAGTGAATTTTAAAAATGGTATTTTAGATTGGATAGTTAATTTTTATGAAAATAAAATTGGATTTATAGCTATAATATGCATAGTTCTAGTTGTTATTCAATTAATTATTGCACTTTGTACATATATAAGAAGTATAACTAAAACCAAAATAATACAAGAGTTTCAATCTGAGCTAAAATTAAAGCTATTTAATCATATACAAAATTTAACTTACCAAGATTTTTATAATAATTCACTTGCTGATTTAGTTCAAAATTCAAGTGATGATGTAAATAATATTGTTGACTTTATAGACAAGCAACTTACATTTATTTTAGATATTACGTTAATAATTTTGTTTGCAATTAGCCAATTAATAACAATAGATTTTAGGCTATCTAGCGTGTTAGTATTATTGTCATTTATAATTATTTTATTATCTATTAGGTATTGTAAAAATTCTAAAGATGTTATTCAGAAGAGAATAGAAATGCAAAGAAAATTGTATTCCAAAATGGATGACAACTTTAATAATTTGAAATTTATAAAATTGAATAATTTGCAAGAACAAGAAGAAAAAGAGTTTGAAAAAATAGTAGAAGAAAGTAATAAATTTCACAAAGAAAAAGTTAAAATGGATGCAAATTATGATTTAACTGTTGAACATATTGTAAAACTTGGACCTCCTTTAATTTTTATTTTAAGTGGCTATTTATATAGCTTAGGCAGTATATCAATTGGTTCTATTTATGTTACATTAAGTTATTCAAATAAAGTAACAAAATCATTTACAGATGTTGCAGATATATTAGAAGCTTTAAATTTATTTAGAGAATCTTATAAAAGATTAAATAATTTATTGGAACTTACATTAGAAGATGAAAAAAAAGTTTATAATATAGAAATAAAAAATAAAACAATAGTATTTGAAAATGCTAATATTATTGTTAATGAAAATGTTATATTAGAGAATTTAAATTTTAAAATTAATGAAAATGAAAAAGTTCTTGTTGTAGGAAGTACAGGAAGCGGAAAATCTATTTTATTAAAAACTTTAATAGGATTTTATGATTATACTGGAAGTATAAAAATAGGAGATGTTGAAGTAAGAGATTTAAATAAAAAATTAATTAGAGAAAATATATGTTTACTTTTACAAGATTCATATTTATTTTCAAGAACAATAGCTGATAATATTAGAATATTAGTACCATATATGCCATATGAACAGATGATAAATATTTCTAAATTTTGTGCGTTGGATGAAGATGTTAATAAATTAAAAGATGGTTATAGTACAAAGATAGGAAAAAAAGGAATTGCATTATCTAAAGGGCAAAGACAAAGACTAGTTTTAGCAAGAGCGTTTACTAAACCAAAGTCAGTTATGATTTTTGATGATTCTTTTAGTGCGATAGATAGAATTAATAAAAAACAGATTTTAGATAATTTAATGAGTTTAGAAGATAATTTTACCAAGATTATAATAACTCATGATATTGGCTTAGCACCAAATTTTGATAAAGTAGTTTATTTAAATAATAAAACTGCAATAGTTGGAACTCATGAAGAACTAATAGAAGATAAGAATTATAGAAATGTATATAGATTGAATCAAGATAAATTAGAGGAAGAATATATATGAAAAAAGATAAATTAAAAGAAATGTTTAATTTTACTAAAAATAAAAAAGAAACTATTATAATAGGAATTATGTTAGCTATGCAATTATTGCTTCATACTTTTTCATATCCATTTATTGTTCAGAAAATTGTTGATGATGCTATTCCAAAAGAAAACATAAATGTAGTTATATTTTTATCAGTGATTCTGATAATTCTAGTATTAATCAGATTTTTAATGACGAGGTCTTCTGAAATAAGAAGAAAAAATTGTTATTATGATAATAATGCAGAAATGAAAAATAAAGTTTTTAAAAGTATACAAGAAGCAAATGTAAGTGAACTTGATAAAATACAGGCTGGTAATTTATTTGAAATTGTTCGGACCACAAGTATGGGAAGCATCGCATTTATTTGTGTGGAATTTTCTTGGAATTATTAGTGTACGATTATTGATAGCAATAGTTATATCTATTATATTATTAATATTAAATTTAAAATTAGGTTTAATAATATTAGGAATTTTTGGCCTTTCTTATATAATTTTAATACCTTTTTATTTTAAAACAATGCAAGTATATAAAAATTTACAAAAGATTGTAATTGAATTGCAAGGAAATATAAATGAGTATATAGAGGCATATAGTACAACAAAAACTTTGAAATTAGAGGAAATTAATTTAAATCAAATTAATAAAATTCTAGATAAATGCAAGAAAGAAATGATAAAATCTAGTAAAATTATAGCAATACATAATTGTGCATTTTCTTTATTAACTTTTGGAGCAGTTATATCAATTTTAATTATTGGAGGAAATGAGCTAAGTATTGGCATTGGACTTGCTTCTACTATTATGCTTATGGTAGATTATGTAGATGATATAAACAGACAAATGAAATCATTACTAGACCATATGCATGGGGCTAATAAAAGATATAATTGTTTTTTGAATGTATTAAAAACTTCAAAAATAGAAAAAGAAACAGATGAGGGAACATTAGAATTAGAAAAAATAGAAAAAGTAGAATTTAAAGATGTAGCTTTTAGTTATGATGGAGTAAATACTATATTAGATAAAATAAGCTTTAAAGCAGATAAACCAATGAATATTGCGATTGTTGGAAAAAGTGGAGCTCGGAAAAACAACTCTTGTAAATTTATTACCTAGGTTTTATGATATATGTGATGGAAATATTTTTATAAATGGAATTGATTATAGAAAATATAAATTAAAAAATTTAAGAGACAATATTGCATATGTATTCCAAGAACCAGTTATATTTGATAAAACAATTTTAGAAAATATACGTTTTGGAAATAAAGAAAATATATCTGATGATAGAATAAAAGAAGTATGTGTTAAAATTGGATTAGATGCTAAAATTAGACAGTTGATAAATGGCTATAATACAGTTATAAATTCTAAAACAGACTTATTATCATATGGAGAAAAACAACTTTTAAGTTTTGCAAGAGCTATACTTAAAAATGCTGATTTAATAGTATTAGATGAAGTTACATCAAATTTAGATTTAGAATTTGAACAATCTATAATGAAAGCAACAAAAGAAATACTAAACAATAAAATTTCTTTTGTTATTGCACATAGGCTTAATACAATAAAAAATGCTGATTTGATTATATTTATAGAGAACAGAAAAATTGCAGAAATGGGAACACATGATGAACTTATAGAAAAACAAGGTAAATATTATGAATTATATATGAGCAAAGAAAAAATTAAAGTTTAATGGAGGTATTTTATGAACGATATAATAGAAGACTTATTCAAAATATATTTAGCGGTTTGTGATAGTGATAATTCTAAAATATATCAAACAGTAAATGATAAATATACAATTATTGATAAATCTATGCTTGCAATATATTTGTTTATTAAGATTATTGAAGAAAGGGAAGAAAGAAATCAAGAGGTTACAGATGTTTTATCTAATTATTTATTAAGACAAGTTATTTATAGTGAAACAGGTAATTTAGCTTTTGAAATTTCTGACAAATCTAAGATATCAATTTATCAAGAAATTCTTGATAAACTAATATTAGAAAAATTTGAATATAAAAATAGAATTTTAAAAAAATTGAAATATAATTACAAAAATATGGAATTTAACAAATATAGTGAACTTTTAATATTTTTAGAAAATATTGCTGAGTTTGCTATTTTCAAAAAAATCATATTAAGAGGAAATGGGGAGGCTGTTTCTGTTTTAGAAAATATTAAAAGTAAAATTGCTAATCAATTAACTGAAATTGATGAAAGTGATTATTTTTATAATGAGAAGAAAGAACTTATTAATCTTATAATAGAAGATAAACTTAACGAGAGCAAATATGGCAATTTAATATATGTTGTTTTAAATCTAAAAAATGTGTATAGATATTCACAAATTACAACTCGGGCTTCCAGAAAATGTGCTTATTCATCAATACACAGTTGCTTTGATGAGTATTTTGCTCGCTGAATATAGTAATAAAAACTTAGGTGAGAATCTTGATATTTATACTATTATAATTAAATCATTATTTCATGATTTTACTGAATATAAGGGAACAGAGATAATAACTCAATTTAAAAACTATAATGATGTAACTAAGAAAATGTTTGCTGAAATTGAAGAAAATGATGAGAAAGATTTAAAAGAAAAGATTGGAGAAAAGTTTTATATTATTATTTCTCAATATAAACAAGGTGCGGAAGGGTATGTATCAGAAATAGTTGATAAAATGCTTGGAGTTATGAAACTTTGGATAGAAGTTGGATATTTCCATAATTATAACTTTATAAAAACAGTTAATTCGATTTATCAAGATAGATTTAAAAGATTTTTGAGAGTTGAAAATATTCCTGAAATAAAAAATAAAGATTTTTATTTAGGACTATTAAGAGAATATTATATTTATATAAAAGAAAACTTAATGGAAAAAGATGTAGAATATTTCCTTAAATATTTTACTAATGATGAATTAGAAAGCTTTAGAAATGAAATTAAATTATTAAAGAGTAATCCAGAAACATTTTTAAGATAGATAATACAATGGGCTAAATATTTGATACAACAAGAAATAATGTAACAATGCATATTAAAGAGTTATATGATAGTAATGAGATTGAAGAGAATTGAACTAGTAAGAATTTCTTACTAGTTCAAAAAGAGGGAGATAGAGAAGTAAAACGAAATGTAAAATATTACACCATAGATTAAATATAAATTTTAAAGGAAGAAGAAGTAAAAGATGAAGCATAAAACGAAACAACAATTGGAATTATCATTACCATCTGCAATAGAGTGTATGATAATGACATTAATATCAGTTGTAGACACATTTGCTATTTCATATCTTGGAAGTACTGTAATAGCAGCGGTTGGAGCAATGATATCAATTATAAATTTTTTAAATTTAGTTTTGAAATCATTACAAGTTGCCAATAATGTTACAATAGCTAGGGCAATAGGAAAAAATGATACTAATAAAGTAAAAATATGTACTGGAACAGCAGTATTTTTGGCATTTATTGTTCAATTTATATGTATAGTGTTAACAGTGAGTGTTAGTCAGTTCTTTCCAAAAATATTTAATGTTGATAAGATATGTTTAACGTATTTATATATAAGATTAATTGGTACAATACCAGCAGCTATAAGTAATGTTATTTCAGGACATGAAAGAACACTTCGGAAAATCTAAAGAAATAATGAATATAAGAATATTGTCATTATTATTAAATATAATATTAGATTATTTTGCAATAAAATTAAACTATGGTGTGAGTGGTGTAGCATGGGCTACAGTTATTATTGAATGCATAAATATGATTTTAGTAATGTTACTTGCCAAAAATACTATTTACTATAAATTTGATAAAGGATGTTTAAAAGAATTATTGCCTTTAGTTAAACATGGAATTATAGCTAGAATTTTTGATAGAGGTGGAATATTAGTCTTAAATGTTATATTATCAAGATTAGGAACATATGAATATGCAGCACATATTGTTTTAAATCAAATTGAATCATTTGCAAATGATTTTTGCTATGGATTTGGAATAGGAATAACTACAAATGTAGGAATAATGCTTGGAAAAAATGATAAAGAAGAAACAAAAGAATTGAAAATTGTTATAAATAAAATAATGGCTGTGTTTACAATTATTATACCGATTATAATTTTTATAGTTTTATTAATCTTTTTACCAGTTTTATTGAAAGAGCAAGAACCATTATTAATAGGATATAAATTGATTCCTTTGGTTGTCTTATATACAATATTGTTACCTATACGATATAAGTATTCTAGTATTATTGAGGGAATGAAAGAACTTAAATTTAGTGCAAAACTTTCTGGAATATCAAATACAATGCAGATATTATTTGCTTATATTTTGGGAAGATATTTTAGTATAACTGGTGTATGGATTGCATTTTGTTTTAAATATGTTTTTATGATTATTATATTAAAAAATAAGATAAAGAGTTTGAATTCATATTAATTAAAATGAAGAAGAAATGTATTTAATGGTAATTTAACAGATGATGATATAAGATAAAATAATGGAGAAAAGTATGGAAGAATATAATCAAAAGTTGAATGATAGATATGTTGATACTATTATTATACTTACTTGTGAGGTGGAAGTTAGTTTAAAAAGAAAATACTTAAATTCACTATCTGTTATATCAAAATATTTTTATGCCCATTCTAAGAAAATTCTAAAGTTTGATAGCACTAATGTAGATAAAATACAAAGTGCATTAAATATAAGTAATAAAATTATTGATGATATATCTGATTTCTAGTGTGAATTATTAAAATATTAAATGTAGATTAGGAGAAAAAGAAATGTGGTTATATTGGTGCTTATTATCTACTTTTATTGGTGGATTTACTTCAATTGCAATGAAAAAATGTTCAAATAATGATAAAAAAAGAATGGCAATAATGGGATTATTTTCTTATCATTTTATAATAATTTTAGTTAGTTTAATTATGAAACCAGAATTTATTTTTAGATTAAATTTTGTACATATGATAAAGATGTTACCTGGAATAATAATGCAGTCGATTGGATATTTTTGTGCACTTGCTTCAGTTAGATATGGAAAAGTGGCAATAACTTCTCCAATAAGAAAATGTAATGTAGTTGTTATTTTCTTATTAGGAATTATTGTACTAAAAGAAGAGTGGACAATTTTACAGGTGATAATTTCTATAATATTAGTGGTATTATCTATTATATTAGCAAGTAAAAAAGATAATTCAGAAGTAGTAGACAAAAAATTAGAAAGAAAAGCAATATTGTATGCATATGGATATGCGTTATGTAATGGTATATCTAAAATTTTTAATAAAATATATATAAATGATTTTAAAGACCCATTGTATGTAGTTTTTAATTTTGCTTTTGTTAGTATTGTAGGGGTATTAATATATTGTATAATAACAAGAAAATGGGAATATATAGATTTCAGAAAAATGAACTCAAAAGGATACTTTTTATTACAATCATTATGTGATTCATCATCATCAATACTTAGTAGATTTGCTATGCTTGATGGAAATATTTCAATTATCTCTGTAATTTCAACAAGTGCGGTAGTTATAACAGTACTTGCATCAAGAATTATATTAAAAGAAAAAATAACATGGAAAAAGTATTTGATAATATTAGGAATATTTATATGTGTTTTTATGTTATCAGTATTATAAAATTAAATGCACAGATTTTGTTAATCTGTGCTATATTTTTTAGTAAAAAGGATTGATATATTTTAAATATTATGATACAATACAAATGTTCGTAAAATAAATGCTGTAATATTGATATAAAAGGAGATATAAAATGGATTATAAGGGAGTTATTATAGAAGAAAGTTTAAAAGATATTAATATAATTAAAGAATTAAAGATAGTGGATACACATGTAAGTAAAACAACTGAAGAAAGCGGGACACCATGGTTAGAAAAGTGGACATTACAAACAGTAATTATTCCAGAAAATAAAGTAGAAGAATACTCTAAAAGATTAAGTAAATTAATAGATAAAAAGCATATAAGTAATTGGTATTGCGATTTTAGAAATGATAAGAATCATTATGTAATTTTTAGTGATAAAATTTTTAAATTAGATATAAATAAAAGAGAAGATTATATCGAGATGAGAAAATATGGAATAGAAATAGGTGTGCCAGAATATCAATTACCATCTTTTAATGATTTGCAAGAAAATTAAAGTAGATAGAACAATAGAAAACTTTGTTGGGATTGAAGAAATTTATAAAGATGAAAAATTAATATACAGACTTAATTGTCATGGTGGAATAATTGAATAAAATATGATAAAATTTTAAAAAATTCGGAGGTAAATAAGATGGATAATTATTTTATAATACATGGGTCATTTAGTAGCCCATATTCAAATTGGATAGGATGGTTACATGATTTTATTGAAACAGAGGGAAAACAAGTATATGTTCCAGACTTACCTAGTGGAGTAGGTTATCAAAATTATGATAATTGGAATAAGTTACTTAAAAATTATGTTGAATTTGGATTAATAAATGAAAATACAACTATTATTGGTCATAGTATTGCACCAGCATTTATTTCAAAGTTTTTAACTGAGAATAAAATAAAAGTTAAAAAATTGATATTTGTTTCAGGATTTAATAATTACTTAGGAATAAATGAAGAATATGATGAAGTAAACAGAACAATGTATTTTGATAATTTAAAAGATGTAAAAAAATATGCAGATGAAATAATTTGTTTTTATTCTGATAATGACCCATATGTAAAATATGAAGCTGAAAAGGAATTTGCAGATACAGTTGCAACAAAACAAATATTGATGCCAAACTGTGGTCATATCAATAGCGAAAGTGGATTTGATACTTTTGAAGACATAGTAAGTTATTTATAGGAGGATAACATATATGGAGATATGGGATATACTAGATAAAGATGGAAATAAAACAGGAAAAGTAATTGAAAAAGGTCAAAAAATGCCAGAAGGATTTTATCATTTATCTGGTGATGTATGGATAGTAAATTCTGAAAATAAAATTTTAATACAAAAGCGTGCCCCACAAAAAAAGTTATCTCCAAATGTATGGGCAATGACAGGTGGTTCTGTTATAAAAGGTGAGACAAGCTTACAAACAATAGAAAGAGAAACAGAAGAGGAACTAGGAATAAAATTAAATGTAGAAGATGCACAATTGGTTAAGAAATTTAGAACAAGACTTGTATGGGTAGATACATATTTGTTAAAACAAGATATAAATATAGATGATATTGTTATGAAAGAAGACGAGCTAACTGAAGTAAAATGGGCAACATATGATGAAATAGAAGAAATGTTTAATAATAATCAATTTATTGAAGAAAGATGGGAAAAAGTAAGAGATATTTTTCAAAAATAACTATAATAAAGGTGAAATATTATGAAAGCTATAACTATAAAACAGCCATGGGCAACATTAATTGCAAAGGGATATAAGGAATATGAATTTAGAACTTGGAAAACAAAATATAGAGGAGACATATTAATACATGCAGGTAAAGGAGTAGATAAAAAAGCATTATCTAGATTTGAGAATTTAAACTTAGAATATCCTAGTGGTTGTATTATTGCTAAAGCAAGAATAACAGATTGTATTTATGTAGATGAGAAATTTGCACAAGAAGTAGTTCCTAAAAATCCAGCAGTATATAAAGGTCTAATAAATAGAAATGACTGGGATGGGTACGGATTCAAAATAGAAGATGTTTCTGAAATAGAACCAATACAGATAAATGGAAAACTAAGTTTATGGGATTATAATTATAAACAATAGTTAGGAGAAAATGTATGATAAATATTAAATTAATGCATGCAAATAAATCACATAAAGATTTTATAATACATGCAAATAGAGTTATAAATAATGTTAATGATACAGAGCAAACTGATGGATTAGAACTAAATATAGAAAAAGACTATTTTTGCGATAAACCAAAATTTCAATGTTTAATTGCTGAAATAGATGGTAAACCTGTTGGGTTGATTTTATATTCGTATTTTTATTGGGCAAATGATGGTGAAGTATTATGGATTTCACAGATGTTTATCGAAGAAGAATATAGAAAATATGGTGTATTTTTTAAATTAATAGAAAAATTAAAAGAAGAAAACAAAGATATAAAAATTGTATCTTGTGCAACTGGTGATGAAAATAAAAGAATGCAAAGAATTTTAAAATATTATGATGCTCAGGAAATAAATTTAAAATTTTATTATAAAAAGGTGAATTAATATGTTAGAAAATAAAAAAGTTATTATATTTGATATGGATGGAACACTAATTGATTCTATTGGAATTTGGAACGATATAGATGAGGAATTAATAAAAACAATTGGTGATGGAACTATTGACAATGTTGATATTGCCAAACAAAGAGATACTAAGTTGAAAGAATATAGTAAATATGATGATGCTTATTTAGAGTACTGTGACTTTTTAAAAGAAAAATATAAATCAACAATGGATATAGTAGAAATTAAAAAACTAAGATATGAAATAGCAGATAATTATTTAAAGAATGTAATAGATTATAAACCTAATGCTGAAAAAGTGATTAAATATCTAAAAGAAAAAGGATTTATATTAGTTATTGCAAGTACAACAAATGATCATACAATTGAACATTATAAAAATGATAATCAAAATATAATAAGTAAAGCAAATCTTGAAGATATGTTTTCATTAATATATTCAAAGGGAGCAGTCAAAGAATTAAAACCTAATCCAGAGATACATTACAAGATATTGAAAGAACTAAATGTAATACCAGAAGAATGCTTAATAATAGAAGATTCTCTTATAGGTGTAGAAGCGGCTAATAATGCTGGGATAGAAGTTGCAGTTATATATGATAAATATTCAGATTGTAATCGAGAAGAAATAAATAATCTTGCTCAATATAAATTTAAAGACTTTGAAGAGATGTTAAATTATGTCAAAAAAGAATTGGAGAAAAAATAAAACTAATAATTTAAGAAAAGGAGATTAAAAGTGAGTAAAAAAGAAGATTTTAAAAGCCAAATAAAATATAGGGACTTTGGCTATACAACTATTACAACGAGTAGAATTGCTATATAAAGTGTAGTAATAGTTGTAATAGTAAAAATTATATAGCAGTTATATCTCGTTATGGTATTTTAATATAATAAGGAGATATAGAAATGATAGAAATAGAATTAAATAATATAAAGAAAAATTATGGATTAAAAAATATATTAAATGGAGTAAACTTTGAAGTAAAGACTGGTGAACGTATTGCACTAATAGGTGTTAATGGCTCAGGAAAATCAACAATACTAAAATTAATAATTGGAAATGAAGTTCCAGATAGTGGCAAAATAAATATAAGAAAAGGTGCAGCTATTGGTATGCTTAATCAAATTTATAAAGTAGAGGAAGAGCCAATTACAGTATCAGACTTTTTATATCAGAGTTTTGAAGAATGCATAGATATTGAGAAAAAATTAAAAAATCTTGAAGAAGATATGTCAACAGTTATAGATGCTGAAAAATTAGAAATAATTATTAAAAAATATGGAAAATTACAAGAAAAATATATCCAACTTGGTGGATATGAAATTCAAGAAAAATATAAAAAGATTTGTTCAGGATTTAGATTTGATGAAAGTATTCTAAATAGAAAATATAATAATTTGAGTGGTGGAGAAAAAACAGTTGTAAATTTAGCAAATATACTATTAAAAAATCCCGATATATTGTTATTAGATGAACCAACAAATCATTTAGATATACAAACTTTAGAATGGTTAGAGCAATTTCTAATAAATTATGAAGGAACAGTTATAATGATTTCTCACGATAGATATTTTCTAGATAAGGTTGCAACTAAAACAATACTATTAGAAAATGGAAAAGAAAAAATATATTTTGGAAATTATTCATATTTTTTAGAAGAAGACGAAAGAAGAACACTTGCAGAATTTGAAATTTATAAAAATCAACAAAAGCAAATAGAAAAAATGAAAGAATCTATAAAAACACTTAGAAGATTTGGAGAAATAGCAAAAAATGAAATGTTTTTCAAACGTGCTAAAAGTATCGAAAAAAGACTTGAAAAAATGCAAGTTTTAGATAAAGTGAAGTTAGATAAAGTTAGCATTAAATTAGATATAAAATCTGGAGAGCGTTCTGGAAATGATGTTTTAAATATTAAAGATGTATCAAAAACTTATGGAGAAAACACAATTTTAAATAACATAAATTTAAAAATACATTATGGAGAGAAAGTTTGCCTTAAAGGAAAAAATGGAGCTGGAAAAAGTACATTAATAAAAATGATTTTAGGTAAAGATAAAGAATTTAAAGGAGAAATAAAATTAGGAAGTTCTGTACGAATAGGATATATTCCACAAGAAATAAAATTTGAAAATGATAGTGAAACAATTTTTGACTATTTTATAAAAGATTATTTTGGAAGTGAAACAAATGCTAGGACTTTTTTAGCCAAATTTATGTTTTATGGAGAAAATGTATTTAAGAAATTAAATTCTTTATCAGGTGGAGAAAAAGTAAGATTAAAACTTGCTAAATTGATGCTTAAAAATGTTAATTTTCTAATATTAGATGAACCCACAAATCATCTAGATATATCAACAAGAGAAATATTGGAAGAAACTCTGCAAAGCTTTAAAGGAACAATTTTATTTGTTTCACATGATAGATATTTTATAACTAAGTTAGCTAATAGAGTTATAAAGATTAATGGAGGAGAAATTTATGAAGAATAGACCAATTAACACTTTATTTATGCTTATGTCATTAGATGGTAAGATTAATAGTGGAGATAGTGATGAACTTGATGTAGATAGAGATTGGTGCAAAATTGATGGAGTAAAAGAGGGAATACACCAATATTATGAAATAGAGCAAACCACAGATTGGTATTCTCTAAATACAGGACGAGTTATGGCTAAAATAGGTGTTAATGATAGAGTTGATAAACCAAATAAAATTAATTGTAGATTTGTAATTATAGATAGAAAACCACACTTAAATGAAAAAGGAATAGAATACTTATGTAATTGGGTTGAAGTATTATTTTTAGTAACAGATAATAAAAATCATCCTGCATATTCTTTAAAAGATAAATTTGATAATTTAAAAATCATATATTATGAAGACATAGATTTAACAAAATTAATGGAAGATTTAAAAAATGACTATGATGTAGAAAGAATTACAATTCAGTCTGGAGGAACTTTAAATTGCGAATTTTTAAGAGAAAACTTAATTGACTATGTTAATATTGTAATAGCACCGATTTTAGTTGGTGGTTCAACAACCAATACCTTAATTGATGGAAAAGCTATATCAAAAGTTGAAGAACTAAATAAATTGAAAGCACTAGAATTAATAGAATGCAATGTTTTAAAAGATTCATATATTCAGTTAAAATATAAAGTATTATAGGGGTAGTATAAATGGAAAATGATTTAACAATAAGAAAACTTCAAAATTGTATTAAAAGCATAGACCATAAAAATAAATTAAGTGATAAGTATATGCTTAAACTAATGGAAGAAGTTGGAGAACTAGCTGAAGTTGTTAGAAAAGATAAAAGAATGAGAGATGCTGATAGTATCAAAGGTACTATTGAAGAGGAACTTTCAGATGTACTATATTATATAGTTTGTTTAGCCAATATTTATGATATAGACTTACAAGAATGTGTATATTTAAAGGAAAAATTAAATTGCGAAAAATATGATAGAAAGAATATGTTTGAGGAACATTTATGAATTTTAGAAAAATAGATAAACACAAGTTTGAAAAATTAAAAAAAGTTTTTTAATCATGATAAGCTATGGAAGAAATATAAGGCATGAATTAAAAATAGAAACAATATAAAATAAAAGAATGTATTTAGATACTTTATATTTAAAAACTATACATAAAAATAATAATATATCTATTAAAATCTTAAAATTTGTGATATTAAATAGATATAAATAAGAAAGAGAGAGGTTAAAAATTATGAAAATTACAAAATTTCCACAATCATGTTTATTAATTGAAACTAAGGATAAGAAAATATTAATAGATCCAGGAGAATTAAAATATAAAGAAGAATATTTTGATATTTGGAATAATGTAGATATTATATTAATAACACATAAACACCCAGACCATTGTAATACAGCAGTATTAGAAAAAATACAAAATAATGTAAAAATATATTCAACACAAGAAGTTAAAGATGCTACTAATTTAAATATAAATATTATTAAAGAAAATGATGTTATTGAGTTAGATGAAATAAAAATAGAAGTAGTACATGCTATACATGGATATCAACCATTATTAAAAGGTGGTAAAGAAATATATGAAAATGTTGGTTATATAATTGATGATGGTGAAAATAGATTATATTCTACAAGTGATACAATTTGTTTCCAAAATGATTATAAAGCAGATATATTATGTCTTCCAGTAACTGGTCATGGTGTTACAATGTCTGCATTTGAAGCAGCATTATATGCAAAAGAAGTAGGAGCAGTTGTTACAATTCCTGTTCATATGGATAATCCAGCTTTTCCACCTGATTTTGACTATATTGAAAAGATGTTTAATAAGTTTGAAGTTGAATATGATATATTAGATAATGATGAAAGTATTGAAGTTGAATAATAATATTGGAGGAATCAATGAGAAAAATAACTGTTGAGATGGCGTGTTCAATAAATGGACTAATTGCAACAGAAGATGGAAATGAAGATTTTCTATCTAATAGAGGATGGGAAATAATGCTTGAATTTCTAGAAGAATATGATGTGCTTGTATGGGGAAGAAAGACTTGGGATAATATTGTGTCATGGGGAGATTCATATATAGAAGATTTAAAAGATATTAATATAATTATTTTAAGCCATATAAGCGATATAGAAAATAAATTTCCAAATGTTTATTATTGTAATTCAGTAGAAGAATGCTTGTTGCTATGCGAAAAAATGAATTATGAAAAAATTTTTATTTCTGGTGGTGCTACTGTAAATAATGCTTTTATGGAAAAGAAAATAGTTGATAATATAATATTAAATTATAATCCATATGTATTAAATAAAGGAATACCGCTATTTAATGGTAACTATTTTGAAAATAAGTTAAAGCTTGAGAAAATTGTTCAAGAGAAAGATGACATAGTTCAAGTACATTACAATGTAATAAAGTAACGAAAGGGCAAAATTTATATGGGAAAAGTATTAAGAATAAGAGAAGTAGGAGATCCTATTTTATCTACAAAATGTGAATATGTAGAAAATATTAATCAAGAGATTTTAGATAATATTGAGGATTTAAAAGAAACATTAAATTTTACAGAAGGGTTTGGAATTGCAGGACCACAAGCAGGGATAAATAAAAATATAGTAATTATTCAGGTAAATAAAGAAAAATGTACATATAAAGATTGTGAGGAAGTTCCAACAACTGTGATGATAAATCCAACTTGGAGAAAATTATCAGAAAAAACAGAAATTGAATTTGAGGGCTGTTTAAGTGTACCATCTATAAGAGGAAAAGTAGAGAGATATACTGATATTGAAGTAACATATTATAATGAAAATTTTGAAAAAATAGTGAAAGAAGTGCATGGTTTTACAGCAAGAGATATACAGCATGAATGTGATCACTTAAATGGTATTGTTTTTTTAGAAAAGGTAGTTTCTAAAAATGGTTTTGCAACAACAGAAATGATGAAAAAATTTAAATTAAAAGAAAAATAGGAGACTAAAATGATAGTAATAACATCAGGTTCAAGATATATAGATATTGATGCATATGCAACATGTATAGGATATAGAGAATTATTAAAATTAAAGGGAATAGAAGCTAAAGCTATAACGACAGCTAAGCTAAATGAGAGTGTAACTAAAAGTTTATTAAAATTAAATATAAGATTAGATGAATATAAACCACAAGAAACAGATGAATTTATAGTTATTGATGTATCTGATAAGGAATATTTTGATAATATTGTAAAGTTAGATAATATAATAGAAATCATAGACCATCATGTAGGTTTTGAAGAGGAGTGGAAACAAAAATTAGGCGAAAAATCTAATATAGAATTTATTGGAGCAGTAGCAACTATTATTGTAGAAGCATACGAAAATGAAAATTTACTTGATAAGATGAATTCAGATGTTGCATATTTATTAATGGCTGCAATATTAGATAATACATTAAATTTTAAAGCTAAGATTACAACAGAGAGAGATAAAATTGCATATGAAAAATTAGAAAACATAGTTGGAAATAATGAGTATAGTGAAAGATATTTTTTAGAATGTCAACATGATATAGAAGAAAATCTTGCAGAGGCAATTAGTAATGATACAAAACTTGACAATATAAATGAAATTATTCCTTATGTATTTGGACAATTAACAGTATGGGATAAGAAAAATATTATTAATAATAAGAAAATTATATATGATGTATTAAATAGTTTTGGAAATGAATGGATGATGAACTTGATTTGTTTAAAAGATGGAAAGAGTTACATTGTTTGTGAAAATCCTAATGTCAAAACAAGATTAGAAAAATTAATGGAAAATAAATTTATTGAAGATATTATGACTTTACCAGAGGTTTGGCTTAGAAAAGAAATTATTAAAAAATCTAAAAATAAATAGAGGAATTTGAAATGAATAATAAAGAGATATTAGAAAATGTAGATAAATTAGTAAAGATGTATAATAATGGATTATTAGGCGGAGAAGTTATGCCAGAAGATAGTAATCCCAAACTTATAAAGAGTTCTTTAGAGAATTATAATTATTTTACATTACCGATGGCTCTTAATTATCAAAGAAATTCATATAAATTATGGGAAAGTGCAGAAAGTACGTGGAATGATGATGAAACCAATTTTGTATTTGATACTAAAAAAGTTGCGAATTCAAGTTTTGA
Source organism: uncultured Clostridium sp. (assembly GCA_947382445.1). The sequence goes on from CANCZH010000007.1 coordinate 27,569, forward strand.
AGCAGTACAAAAAGCTTTAGTAAAATATAAAATTGCACTGCAAAAAAATAAGCAAACTGAAATATGGATTAAATTGTGTAATACTATAAATGAACTTTTTGACGGAGATATAAGAAATTTATTTAAGATAAATGATTATGATGTTGAAAAAATAAAAAATTACATTCAGAAAGAAAATAAAGCTAAATTTCCATATTTATCTGGAAATAAAATATGTAATTATTGGTTGTATGTATTACACCAATACACAGATATAAAATTCAAGAATTTAGAAGATTTAACTGTTGCACCAGATACACATGTTGTTAAAGCTAGCTATAAGTTAGGAATTATAACAGAACAAGAACTAAATTCTGGCAATGTGCAGATACTTGTAATTGATAGATGGAATGAGATTTTGAAAGAAACAAAATATAAACCAATTGATATTCATACACCAATGTGGTTGTGGAGCCGAAATGGTTTTAGAGATTTAGTTTAAAGAAAATAATTTTATATAAAATTGGTGATTGCTATAAACTTGAAAATTATGTAAACATGTATTATAATTAAAGTGTTGCAAATATTATATAGCTTATAGAAAATGTATGCATTTTCTATGAACAGTCAAGATGAAAGGAGCTTTAATTATGAAGCAGAACAAAAAGAAAGAGCAAAATGACAAGAAAAACAAGAAAGGTGGTAGCAATCGGTGGATTTTTTTGGTAGTGGTAATAGCTACTATATTAACAGTTAACATATTGACCAAAAATCCTAAAGATGTACAGCAAGAAATGACATATGATGGTGTAATTAAGAGCTTAGATATGGATTTACTTGAAAAAGTTGAGCTGGCGGATGATGGCAGTTCTGTTTCTGTAACATTTAGAGATGGAAGAAATTGTGTTGCAAAGGTGCCAAGTCGAGAAGCTTTTGTGAACTTTATTTCAACAGAGATTGCCAATGGTTCACAAGTTACATTTGCTGTCAAGGAAGGAACAGCAGCCTCTAATGAAGAAAATTCTTGGATTTTTACTCTTATATTTTTTGGAGGGTTAGTACTTTATATTACTTTTGTAGTAAAATCAATTGGAAAAGATTTTTCATCAATGCCAGGATTTGGTGAAAGCATGAAAGAACTAATTGGTGGGGATTTTTCAGTTAAGCCAGTTAAGTCTGACACAACATTTGCTGATGTTGCAGGAATTGATGAGGAGAAAGAACAACTGCAGGAGGTAGTGGAGTTCTTAAAAAATTCTCAAAAATATTCTGAAATGGGAGCAAGAATTCCTAAAGGAATTTTACTTAATGGTGCTCCTGGAACAGGGAAGACGTTACTAGCGAGAGCAATTGCTGGAGAAGCTGGTGTTCCATTTTTTAAAGAGAGTGGTTCGAATTTTGATGAAGTTTTCGTTGGACGAGGAGCATCAAGGGTTAGAACGCTTTTTGAAGAAGCTAGAAAGGTTGCACCATGTCTTATCTTTATTGATGAAATTGATTCAGTTGCTAAAAGTCGTTACAGTTCTACTAATAATTCAAATGAGCAGACTTTAAACCAACTTTTAGCAGAAATTGATGGATTCGATAGTAAAGAAGATAATATTGTTGTTATTGCAGCAACAAATCATATCGAAGTGTTGGATCCAGCAATAACACGGCGTGGAAGATTCGATAGGCAGATATTTATTCCGATGCCTGACGTAAAAGGAAGAGAAGAAATCCTTAATGTTCATGCAAAGAATAAGAAACTTGGAGAAGATGTTTTTCTGAGTGAAGTGGCTAAAAAGACAGTTGGCTTTTCTGGTGCAGATTTGGAAAGTGTGCTTAATGAAGCTGCTATCTATGCTGTAAATCAGAAAAAGAAGTGTATTACTCTTTCTGATATTGACGAAGCAATTGCAAGAGTGCTTGTTGGATTGAAGAAAAAAAGTGCAGTAGTGAGTGAAAAAGATAGATGGCTCACAGCAGTTCATGAAGCTGGACATGCATGGATTTCTGAGATTGTTAGACCAGATGTTAAAAATTTTGGAATATCTATTGTTCCAAGAGGAAAGGCAGGCGGATACAACTTTTTCGATGTATCTAATGATACATATCGTAGAAAATCTGATATGTTGAATTCCATTAAAGTTAACTATGGTGGAAGAGTTGCAGAAGAGGTTATTTTAAAAGATATTTCTACAGGTGCTTCAAGTGATTTTGAAAAGGCTAGTCAAACTGCACTAGAGATGGTAACGCGGTTTGCAATGGATGAGATGTTTTTGGTTAAGATCAGTGGAGAACGTGAATATAATAAACAATTGGATATTGACAGCAAAGCTGCTGCTAATGAAATTTGTAGAAAGGCGTATGTTGAGGTAACTGATATTATTAAACGTGATTCAAAGAAAATTGAAAAGCTGGCACAGTTATTACTTGAAAAAGAGTACCTTTCAGCAGAAGAAATTGAGAGCTTTATGAAAGAAAACGCATAGAAAAATTAAAGCAAATTGAATATTGATTATTAATGGGAAAAGTCCTTCGAAATTTTTCGAGGGATTTTTCTAATTTGAATTAATTTCAATGTCTAAGTAAATTTAATGATAAACGATAAAAATATAACGATTAAGATATAATATATTGACATCTTGTAATATAAATGTTACAATTATGATATTGAAGGAGGAGAAAGATATGTCAATTGTTATAAATTTAGATGAAATTATGAAAGCAAAAGGATATACACTTACTGAATTATCAGAAAAAGTAGGAATTTCCCTAGTAAATTTATCAAACATAAAAACAGGAAAAATATCTTCAATGAGATTTAGTACATTAGATGAAATATGTAAAACACTAGAATGTCAACCAGGAGATATATTAAAGTATGAACAAAGAGATAAAAATAAAGTTATACCACTATTTTTGGATTATTCAGGAACAACAGACTTAATACTTAAAGGTGGAGCAGAAGATGTAAAAAAATTCTTTGATTCAATTAAAACAATGCAAGAAAAAACAGGGCACGAAATTCGTGCAATAATGGTTACTGGTTCCTCAAGAGAATCTGCTAAAAGTAAATATAAATTACTTTCAGATTTGGCTGAAAATGAGGGATTACCACATTTCTTTGATGGGGCTGTTGCAGAATATTGTGGTTATGTTATTAGAAATGATAAAACACAAGTATTAAATACATTAGATTTTAGAATTTTGGAAAAGAGAAAAGAAATTGAGGAAATAATAGGAAAATATGGTGGAGAGATAAATTCTGATGTTGAAAGCATGTATAATGTGTTATTTGAAAATATAACTAGAACACAGCTTGCAGAAACAAGTGAGAAGATAGATGAATTATTAAATGCAAATGATTTAGAAACAGTTACATATTATGATGATTATGGAAAAGAATGTGATATAAAACCTAAAAAACATTCTAAAGCAACTGCTGTAAGAATGATTGTAGAAGAATGGAGAGAGAAATTTGATATTCCATTTGTAATAATTGGCGGAGATTCTCAAGATGAAGATTTTAAAATGTATACAGATAATAAAGATATTTTTGCCAATATGGGATTAAAAACAGTTTTTGTCGCACCATCAAACTTTGGAAAAATAGCACAATACGATAAAAACATTATTTTAAGTGATTGGGAAAATTCTAATGGTATTGCAGATGCTATTGAACAGTTAACTGATAAACTTAAAGTTAAAGATGATGGAGGTCTAGAAATATGAAAAAATGTGTTTTAGTTTATGAATATGATAGCAAAAAGTTTATGAATTTAGATAAAATTATTGAGTTTAAAAATAATTTAAAATTAATTGAAGAAAACGGAAAAAGTGTAAATTTAGTTTTTTATGCTGATGTTTCAAATGAAGAGCTTGCAACATTTATGGGATATTTTAATAGTTTAGTTCAAGAAAAAGTATGTAATATTGCAATTTCTTTCAAAACAAAAGAACTTGTTATTGAAAATGGTATAAATAATAAATCTATAAAATTATCTACAAAAAATTCTAGAGAAATTAAAGATAAAAAATTCGATAATCTTATTAAAGAATATTATTCAGATGATAGTATAGAAATTAGAGTTTTACCAACTAAAGACTGGGAGAAGATAGTGTTAGATTTAATTAATGCATAAATTTTGAAAGGAAAGATTTTTATGGAAATAAAATTTTTTAAAGATGTTAATGAATCTGAAAGTTTGGCTGGAGGAAAAGGAAAATCACTTGCTAATATGTATAATAATAAATTTAATATACCAAATGGATATGTTATTGGAGCAGACTTGTTTGATAAATTCTTAACAACTAATAACATAAAAAAGAAAATTCAAAAAAAGCTTAATGAATGTGATATAAATAATGAAGAAAATCTTGAAAAAACATCTTATGAAATATGTAATATTATTTCTAAATATGACTTTCCAGATGATTTGAAAAAAGAGATTATTGATAAATATGAGAATTTAGCATGCAAATATGTTGCAGTAAGATCATCAGCTATGCTTGAAGATGGGAAAAAATCTGCTTGGGCTGGACAATTAGAGAGTTTTTTAAATGTTAGTAAAAATGATATTGTTTCAGCTGTAAAGAACTGCATGTTGTCTAATATATCTGATATATCAGTTGCTGTTGTTGTTCAAGAAATGATTCAAAGTGAAATTTCTGGTGTAGGTTTTTCAATTAATCCAATTAATAATTGTGAAGAGTGTGTAATTGAAAGTGTTTTAGGATTAGGAGAAGCAATTGTATCTGGCAATGTTACACCAGATACATACATTGTTGATAAAAAGACTAATCAAATAAAATCTAAAGATATAAGAAATCAAAAAAGAAAGTTAATTAAAGTAGATGAAAAAAACGAATGGGTTGAAACTAAAAATGGTGATTTGCAAAAATTAAATGATGATTTGATTTTAGAGTTATATTTTGAGATTAAGAAGTTAGAGAAATTTTATGGTTTTCCAGTAGATGTAGAATGGGGAATTGAAAATGGAAAATTATATATTTTGCAATGTAGACCAATTACTACAATTAAAAATGATAAAATAAGTACTCTTATTTCAAAATTAAATAGTTTGAAAAAATGGGAATATTATGTTACAAGAAAATTTAACTGGTTTTCAGAAAATACAGAAATACATGCAACAAAGAAAGAGGTTCAGCAAGAATTATTAGGTTTTGATATGGCTCTTGAAAACTATTTACTCTTAAATGGTGATGAGTATTCTTTTGGAAACGATTTTGAAACTATTTATACGAAATTGAATAGTAATTTTGAAAAAGATATAAACTTTTTTGATAATTTTGCTAGAAAAGAATTTGAACTTGTAGAAAATATAAAAACATATATTGATAAATTAAATAAAACTAATTTTTATGCAATGAGTTTAGAAGAATTATATGATGAAATGAAAGCTTTTGATAAAATATATATTTATTCTTTTGTTACAGGTTTTACTAGACCAGATGATTTTTTAGAATTTGAATTTAAAAAGCAATTACAAGAATCAGGCTTTAATAAAAACGAGATAGATAATATTTTTTCAAAAGTTTCGACTTGTCCAGATTTAGTACCAATTTCGTATATTGAAGAACCACTTGAACTATTAAAAATTGCATTAGATATGAAGAATGGGAAAGATATTGAAAGTGCATTAGAAAGCCATGTAAAAAAATATGCATGGATGAAAGCTCCTCTTATCTTTGAAGATACATATTTTAATAAAAGTGATTATGTTTCAAGATTAGAGAACTTAAAAGATGAAAATATTGAATCTAAGATAAAAAATATATTAGAAATAAGAAGAAAAAATGATAGTGAATATGAACAAGTTTTGAAAGAGTATAATTTTTCTGATAAAGTTTTAAAACTTGCGAATGCTATTAGAAATTTTATTATTTTAAGAACTTATACTACAGAATATTCAGATAATTTATTTTTTGTTGCCAAACATACTTTATTTATGGCAATAGCTCAGAAAATTGAAATAAATATTGATGATTTAATAATGTTAGGTGATGAAGAGATTTTAACACTTCTAAAAAATGAAATTTTATTAGATGATTTGAAAAATAAAATTAGTGATAGAAGAAAAGGTTTTGCAATAGTATGGTTAGATTCAAAAGTTGAAACTTTTTGCGGGGATGATGCATTACGTTTGCAAGCTAGTATTTCTAAGAAATTTAAGGTAAGTAAAAATTCTGATAATAATTCAAATGAAATTTATGGAATGGGAGCTAATGGTGGAAAGATTATTGGAAAAGTAAAGATTTTATTAGATTATAATGACACGGATAAGGTTGAAAAAGGGGATATTATTGTTGCAAGTATGACTACACCAGATTATATTTCTGCTATGGAAAAAGCTAGTGGATTTATAACTGATGAGGGAGGAATAACTTGTCATGCAGCAATAATTTCAAGAGAATTTAACGTTCCTTGTATTGTAGGTACTGTAAATGCTACTAAAAAGTTAAAAGATGGACAAAAGATTGAACTTGATAGCTACAATGGAATTATTAAAATAATAGATTAATTTATGTATACTTTATGTAAAATAGCCTTTAATTATTTGTTTTTATGTGATAGAATAAAAACAATTTAATTTGGAGGTTTACATATGGAAAAAATAATAGTTTTAGGAACAGGAGCAGGATTAACTGCTAATTGTTATAGTACATGTTTTTTATTACAAAATGAGGATAAGTATTTATTAGTAGATACTGGAAGTGGTGCACAAATTAAGAAACAATTAAATGATGTAGGAATAAAATTTTCTCAAATTCATGATTTATTTATTTCACATAAACATATAGATCATTTACTAGGAATTTTTTGCGTAATAAGAATTATATGTCAAGATATGTGTTTAGGTAAGTATGATGGAATTTTAAATATATATTGTGATAAAGAGATAAAAGGAATAGTAGATAGATTTATTGAAGATACTTTTCATAAAGTTCATGTAGATAAATATAAAGAATGTGTTATTTTTAATGAACTTAATGACGGAGATGAATTAGATGTCATTGGATATAAATTAAAAGCTATTAATTTATATTCAAGAGAAGATAAACAATTTGGTTTTCAAACTGTTTTAAATAATGGAAAAAAATTGAGCTTTTTAGGTGATGTTCCATGCAGTGAAAAAAATATTGATAAAATTGAAAATACTGATTGGGTATTACATGAAGTATTTTGTTTAGAAGATGAAGCTCCAGTATTTAAACCTCATGAAAAAGAGCATTCTACTGTTAAAGATGTTGCTGAGAAAATGCAAATTTTAAATATAAAGAATTTAGTTTTATGGCATACTATGGATAATAATATTAGTGAAAGAAAAAAATTATATACAGAAGAAGCTAAAAAATATTTTGATGGAAATGTTTATGTTCCAAATGATTTAGATATTATAGAATTATAATTATTATTTATAAATTTGACCTCGATTATTAGCTTTAGTTATTAAAATAATTAATTCATTTTGATTTAATTCATAGATTATTCGATAATCACCGAACTCTAAGTCTATACTCATTTTTACAACCTACTATTTTTTTACATCACCATTTGGTAGGTTGTAAATAGCAGTATAGATTCGTAGTCTTTGACTTTTGTCTTGCTTTTCAATAAATTTGAGGGCTTGGGGTCTAATTTTTATTTTGTAAGTCATCATGAGTCAACCCCTCTCGTCCGTAATATTTCTTCAAAAGGTATAGCGTTTTTTAATTCTTTTTCTTTAGTATCTGTGTTTTCTGTTAAATAGTCTAAATACATTACTTTTTCAGCGATGTCCATGTTTTCTAAAATAATAGTAGGTTCTAATTTTAGAAGTTCAGAATCAATTGATTGTTCCATTAAAATTTTAATAGAATTTAAACACTCTATGTTAATTAGAGGTGCCATTTTTATGACTTCTTTAATGGTTTGAAGTTGTGTGTCAGACATAATTAATCAGCTCCTTTCTTTATAAATTATGTATTTATTATAGCGAGGGCTAATTAGATTTACAATATAATATTTAGAAAAACAATAAAATATAGGTTTAAAATAGATATGTCACGCTTACATTGAAAATTAAATATTGAAAGAGAGTACCAAAAATGATATTGTTTAAATAACGACAAATAAACGTATCGGAGGTACTCTTTTATGGGTAATAATATCACACAAAAACTAAAATATAAAGAGTCTGTAGTAAAATTTTAATATAAATATGGAGTGACCAAAGCAGCAATAAAGTTTTGGAAATGTAAAAAAACAATATATAGATGGAGAAAAAGATATGATGGAAGTTTGAAAAGTCTAGAAGATAAATCAAGACGTCCACATTATCACCCAAATCAACATACAGAGGAAGAAATAGAACTTATAAGGAATTATAAGAGAAATAACAAAGACACTAGATTATTGTTATTGTGGTAAAATTAAGAGAAGTAGGATATACAATAACAATACAAGGATTATATTATGCATTGCAAAGATTAGGAATATATGAAAAAGCACCAAGTAAGAAAAAAGAAAATGAACCAAATGAATGGACAACAGAAAGATATCCGGAAGAAAAAATACAAGTAGATGTAAAATATGTACTCCAGAAGTGTATGAGTCCAGAATTACAGGAGAATAAAGAAAAAAATTATCAATATACGGCAATAGATGAATATACGAGAATAAGATATACATGGTTTACAAATTCCCATGATACAACCATACACGCCAAAGGAAAATGGACGAGTAGAAAGAAGTCATAGAAAAGATCAAGAAAAATTTTATTATAAAAAGGTATTGTATAATTTAGAAGATTTAAGAAATTTAGGAGCAAAATGGAGAAAAGAATATAACAATTTTCCAATGAGATCATTAGGATGGTTGAGTCCCAACAAGTTCTTAAAAAAGTATAAAAGTCAAGGGCTATCGTTATTAACAATATAAGGTACTCAAAGTATATATTTTTCAAAAAAGTGTGACATATGTTTGACTAACCTTCAATTAAATATAAAAAATATTACAAAAGTATTGCAAAAGTATACATAATGTATTATAATATAATTGTCAGTTGAAACAATCTATCATTATAAGGAGGATCAAGACTATGATGAAGAAAGAAAGCCAAATAGGAACAACTCATGCAGCACACGAGGCAAGACACGTAGCACGGAAAATGAACATGGTGCGGAATGGTGAAATGACTCAGGCACAGATGCAGGACTATATCGAGAAGCTCAAAGCAGAGCGGGAGGTACTGATCGGACGCTTCAAGGACTGCTGGTCCTATATTGGAGACCGGCAATCACGTGTGCTAAGCTACGATATTCCTAAGCTGCCAGTGGAAGAGGCAGCAAAACATGTGTATCTGGCAGGATATGAACCGGACGATTTCGATTATGCAAAGCGTGTGCAGTTGTCGTACGAGTATACGTGTGTTGAGCCACCGCAGAAGAAACATGTAGCAGTTTGTGCAATGCTGATTCAGGCGGCAATCAATGATCTCACATGGGCCATCGCAGAGGTGCAGGCACATTTGCAGGAGTGAACGCAGGTGAGAGCTAGATCATAGTTACAAACCTTAGAGGGGGAGTCTTTGGACTCCTCCTTTTCATATTGTAATAATATAAAATACTAGAAATTAACATTAAAAAATAAATACATATAGGTTTAAAATAGATATGTCATGCTTACATTGAAAATTAAATATTGAAAGAGAGTACCAAAAATGATATTGTTTAAATAACGACAAATAAACGTATCGGAGGTACTTTTTATGGGTGATAATATCACACAAAAACTAAAATATAAAGAGTCTGTAGTAAAATTTTCATATAATATTTAGAAAAATAATAAAAATTATTGACATTATTCTGAAAAAAGTATAATATATAAATATAAATTATTCCTAATTCGGAATAATGAAAGGAGTCAAAATGGGATATCTAACAGTAAAGCAACTTTCTGAAAAATGGGGAATATCAGAAAGAAGAATTGTGAATTTGTGTAGAGAAGACAGAATTAGTGGTGCTGTTAAAAATGGTATGGTTTGGATGATTCCAGAAGATACTGTTAAACCAGCAGATAAAAGAACTAAAATTGTTCAATATATAAATACAGAAAAAAGAGTTGCTATAATAAATAATGAAGAAAAAATTATTTCTTGTTTAGTTCCGTATTTAAAAAAAGAGGGATACATAGTTGAAGTTATTTATGATGTGAAAGTAGATGACATTAAGGACCAAATGAGTAAATATTATGATGGACTTATTTTTATTGATTTGAATGGAATTACAGAAAATAAAGAACAGATAGTTAATTTATTTTCTGAAAGAATGAATTGTTCTTCAAGTATTGTTTTGTTAAATGGAAATGAAGCTGCCAAACAACAATTAGAAGTTAAATTATCGACAAAACTAAAAAATAATGTAGGAGCTACAATAAATTCAATTAATTTAAAAATTCCTAACGAAAAAATTTTTATTATGAATTATGATGAGATTGCAGAAGATATTGCATGTATGCTCACGAAATTTAAAAATACAACAGGTATTAGTATCTCAACTGATGGCGGATGTATTGAATTTAATAAAAATGGAAGAACAGAAGAATTAAATACTGGAAAATTTTATAGAGCGATTGATAATTATTTGAAAAAGATGAATAAAAATAGTAATTTATGGTGTGCGTCTACTATGCTTGAAGATGAATGGACAGAAGAACCACTAGAAATGAATTTTAGAGTAGCTAATTTAGAGGCTGCTAACCGAGGTGCTAATCTTGAAAGAATATTTATTTTTAGTAAATCTAAGATAGCAGAGTTTAAAAATAATAAAACTTTAAATATTTATATGCAAAGTAATATAAATACAATGTTTGTTGATTATGATGAGGTTTTAGAAAAAGAACCAGAACTATTAGAAATTGTTGGAGATGGTTGGGATGGCATTGATTTAGATACTTTAATTGTTGATTTACCTGAAAACGATAAGGAAAGAGGATATATAAGTATTAATAAAAAAGAAGTACAAAAAGCATATGATTGTTTTAAGAGATTGAAATATTATGCTAAAGATTTAAAAGAAATATTAAAATAAAGATGGTAAATCTGAAAAGATAACTAAAAAGAAAGGAAAT
>CANCZH010000008.1 GCA_947382445.1 uncultured Clostridium sp.
CTTTAGCAAAGGTAGCACCATTTTTTAAAGTTATTGTATCTTCTATTGTGTATGTTTTAGGGGTATTTGAATCTGTTTCTAACTTAGTTGTATACTCTCCATATTCATTACCACATATTAAGCAAGTTAATTTACTAGTGCTAGTACTATTTTTCTTATCTTCTAGATAATTATTTCCATGTAAGTAATGACTAGCACTAATAGTATATATATTACCACAAGTTGCACACTTTCCAGGATGATTACAATCTAATTTTATCCCATTACTGTCTCTACACCAGTAACTAGTCTTAGTCTCATCAGCCTCAAAATCTCCATTTATATCAGGAGCACATAATTTATGATTACCACGATAATCATCATAATATTGATACTCTATTCCTTTTTTACAATTACTACATTTTCTATAATGATAATATGCACTACCTAAATACTCACCTTTCCATACACATGGTTCATGATATATATATGAATATCCACATGAACACACCCTAGTTGCATAATTATTAGAATAACATTTTATACTATTAGTTGCCCATGTATCTGTATAGCTATGAGTTATTTTATTATTTTCTTCGCCACAAACCATACATTCTTCCCAATGATTTGTTTCATCATACATTGTTTTAAATATATGTTCATGTTGAATATTCCCACCATCTTTTAAATCAGTAACATCAATTATTGTGACTTCATTTATACGTTGCTCTGCTTCTTTAGTTTTCGCTATTTTTTGTCTTATGTTTTCTATTAGTGATATTTTATCTACTTTGATACAAAATAATAATAGTACACAAAAAGTTAATACTATTACTGTAAATGTTATTATTTTAAGATTCTTTTTCATTTGTGCCTCCTACATTTTATTACTCTATTTTTAATATAAGTCATTATCTTTTCAAAGTATATAAAAATTCCATTTATAACATATATGTAATATACATAAAACAATTTGAAAGTTATAATTTCTTGCCATAAAAAATTTTATTTATTTTCTAATATGAATTTTTATCTAAAATTTGAAGAACAAATCGGAAAGCCATTAAATTAGCATAATCTTTACTTTTCTCTTTGGCTTTCCGTTAATTTGTTCGTGTGCCAAATTTATGAAATAAATTTGTGTGCATTATGTTTTATATATCAGGAAAGTCAGTATGACTTTCCTGATATATAAAAAAAAAGATGATATTAAAATCATCCTTTAATATAAAATTATATTTATGCCATCTTTTTATCTAAGTAAGCATTTACAAGTTTTGTTTTATTATTTAATCTTTTTACTATACATTCACCAGTTAAAGCAATATTCTTTATATTTTCATTTTCATATTCAACATTTATTATATCATGCATTAATTTATCTCTTTCATTTTTCCATTCTTTTACTTTATCTAATAACTCATTTGGTATATGCTTCTTTATGTATATATCCTGAAATTCCTCTCTACTTCTTATTTTATCTAATTTCTTTGCCAATTTAAAACCTTGTCCATTATCTTCGCGGTATTTAATTTTAGCATGTTTTAACAAAGATTCAGTTCTATCCTCTATTATTGCATATTCAATAAATATTGCTTCATAATAGTACTCATTATTTGTTGCATTATTTAATTTAAACATAAAATTAGAATATTTATTTTGCTTGTTCATATCTCTACCTCTTACTTTTTTTCTTAATATTATACCATTATAAAAAGAAAATTACTATCATTAATTATATCTTCATTTTAGTATTTAATTGATGTGCCTCTTCTATATTTTCTTTTACAAATGCTTTCACTCTTTCTTTTAAAGTTAATTTCTTACATACTCTTGTACCTACTTCTCTTCTAAGTTCAGCTATTTCAATAATATAAGATATATCTTTTACTGATATAATAAAAGTAATACCACCCAACTTTGCAAAAGCAAGTGCATTTTCTAATTTCGAATACATACCACCACTTCCAACTGATGATTTTGTTAATTTAGTTCTTTTAAGATATTGATTTCCTCTATCAACTGTTATTTCTTCTACTAATTCATTATTACTATCTAAATATCCTTCTACATTAGTTATTAAAAATAGTCTATCTGCTTTTATTGTTCTAGCTAAATCTGATGCTAAATTATCATTATCGCTAAATCTTTCATTTTCTCCATCTTCTAGTTCTTCTTCATAAACAATATCATTTGCATTTACTACTGCTAAAATTCTTTTTCTAAAACATTTTTCCATATTCTTTACTGCTGTAGTTCTTTTTAAGTCTGATTTTCCAGAAAGCAATACTTGTTCTGTAAGTATTCCATAAGAAAAAGCCCTACTTTGTATAATTCTCATCATTTCACTTTGTCCTATTCCAGCTATTACAGACTTTTCTGTTGTTGTTAAATTTGCTTTCTCTGATAATTCTTTATATTTCATATACAATGAGTTATTTGTTGTATTTCTTAATTTCTCATATTCATTTACTTTTTTTGATAAATCTATCTTATCATGCAATTTTTTATATTCTCTATATAAATCATTATTTGTTGTTTTATCCTCTTTTTCTAATTTTTCCACAATTTTCTTTAAAATGGCTTTCCCACAAGCTACTGCTCCACTAACAACTAAAATAACTTCGTGTCCTTCATTAAAAATTTCTTTTACTGTTTCTAGTAAATTTGATAATACACTTTCTTTTACAGTACCATCTTCATTAAAAAGAGAAGATGTACCAATTTTTATAACATATCTCATTTTATATCACTCCCATAAATTATATTTTTATATAAAAAAGAAAAACACAAAGAGTTTTTTTGCCCTTTGTGTTTACCATATTACATTTATAAATATAATAATATTACGGTCGTTTATCAAACACTAAAGAACACCAATTCATTTTTGAAACTGGTGGTGTAGGTATATTATTTATCATATAATTTTGTTCTAGCACAATATTCATACCTTTACTCCTTTAGAATTTGTATTTTCTGGAAATTATATTACTATAATTTTTTAGCCTTGTCAAATTTTTATTTAAAAATATCTTAATTTCTTCTTTTGGCTTTTATTTTAAGTACTTTACTAATCGTATAATTAATTTTTTAAAAATTAAAATAAATTATCAATAATAAAATCTAATTATATTTTTTATAAACCCCAAAACAATAAATTTTTCATAATTTCCTCTTTACTTTTAAAACAATACGCTTTTATAATAATTTTTTGTGCAAAATTAAAAAAATAATCTAATAAAATAAAATCACGAATTCTATATCTAATCTTTAATTCATCACACATGAAAAGTTTACAAGAAATACACTTTGTATCACATGATTTATTTACTAAATGTTCACAAAGAACTAATTTTCCAAATAAACCTCTTTTATGTAAATGGTAGCAACACCACATTGTTCTTATATCTGCTTTATTTCTTTTTCCCACACAAATATCATTTTTAAAATCACAATAATTATGTTTTCTTGAATCTTCATCTAAAAAACTACATACCTCATCATATAAAAAATTATATCTATCAATTTTATTTTTAATTAAAAGTGCATTAATCGCTAAAGTCATATCAATATTCTTTTGATTATGTACATCATTACAAATGATATATGCAATAATCTTTTTACTTCATTAATTTGTTTTAACATTTCTTTACTTTTAGTCATATGCTTTCCATTATATTTTTTTCCTTCAATTTCTTCAAAGAGTTTTTCAGCAATAAAATCATTCAAAAATTCATTCAAAAAAGTCTCTAATTTGCTTATATTAATTCCCTCATCTTCTTTATATTTATATTCTTCTAAATCAATTCCAGAAATTCTACTCATTATATTATTATCACAATCATAAATCCAATTACTAGTAGAAAACAAATGTGAAATTTCATTATATATTGAAAATTTAAAGCCACAACTATCCTCATTTTTCATTATATTAACAATAGGTATAACATAATAAAATCTATTTGAATAATATATAGTTTTTATTAAATAAATAGTCCATTACTACAAAATAGTCTGTTTTAAATAAACCTGATTTGTTTTTCATTAATTCTTGAATTTCTTGTTTAGATTTATAATATATCTTTTCTATACCATTTCTATCATAATTACATATTTCACTATCATATTTCAATAAATATACTTTTTGAAATGTATTGCTGCCACTACTAAATGGTGAAAAATATGCTGCTTCTTGCAATTTAACATTCTCTATTCCTAATTCTTCTTTAAGCTCTCTATATGCTGCTTTCTCATAACTTTCTCCTGAATTAACATGTCCTCCTACTGAAAAATCGTAACAATCTGGAAAAATTTTTCTATTTGAACTTCTTTTAGGTACTAATATCATATTATCTTTATTAGTTATTATTATATTAATAAATCTTAGTTGTGATGACTTTACAGTATTCTGCTCATCTTCTTTTATTTTTCCAATAATTTCGTCTTTTTCATTTACTATATCAAAAAATTCTATATTATCTTCCTTCACTTTCTACACCTTTTTCTTTATATTTTAATCTTTCAGGTAAAATAACTTCTGGAACTAAAACTTTTCCATTTTCAATTTGAGCAATTGGAATGTATTCTTTATAATGTCTTTGCAAATCTTTGCTATCATACATTGGAATTATTACTTGATTTACTACTTGCCTAAAATAATCATTTTTTATACCATTATATTTATAAGGGATTACTTTTTCTACTTCCTCCCTCGATATTCCTTTTCGGCTTAATTCATTTACTCTTGCAGTTCTTAGTTCGTTATATTCACTTTGACCAACTACTTTTATTCTATATTGCATTCTATTATTATCATTTAAAAACAATATATCTTCCCAAGGTATTACATAAGTTTCATGACAAGCACTTCCATGACTTAAATATGAGCCATCCCATCCTTTTCCGATATAATCTATAATTAGTTCTTCCTTTGTTCTATAGTTTAAATAAAAACATCCATCTGTTTCGTATGTTGTACAAAATCTTCCATTATTCCAATATATTATTGCAACTCCTTTTGTTCCCAATTCACTTGCCTTTTTCTTGATATAAGATAACATAACGTTTTAGATTATCAGCTAAACAAAGTTTTTCTTGGAATTATTTTATAAGTGAAAAATCCCTAAAAATTGGGATTTCTAGATAAGAAAAAATCCTAGAAATTTTATAATTTCTAGGATTTTTGGTGGGCAGGGATGGATTCGAACCATCGTAGACTCTCGTCGCCAGATTTACAGTCTGGTGCCATTAACCACTCGACCACCTACCCATATAAAATTGGTGCGCCCTCAAGGATTCGAACCTTGGACCCACCGGTTATGAGCCGGTTGCTCTGACCAACTGAGCTAAGGGCGCATTTGCTAATCGCAAGTCTTATTATAATAGAATGTTTTCCATATGTCAAGACTTTTTTAAAATTTTTTAAATTTTATTTTTAGTTCAAAGGACTACATTTTAGTAGTCCTTTAATCATATATTATAAATGATTTTCTCCTCTTCCCTCTGGTAAAGCAGGAAATTCTAGAACAACCTTTATCTTCATTATAAATCTAATTGTTTGAACAAGTTTTGAATTCTTAATACGTTGCCACAAAGATGGTTTAACATCAAATCTAGTTTGTTGCATGTACATATCACTTAATATTTGATCATCAGCCTTCTCTTGTGTAACTTGAGATATAATAGGATTAACCTTAGTCTCTTGTTTTGTAGTAGTTGCTGCTACAACATTTTGAACTTTACCTTGAACATTATTAGCAACAGGTTTTGCATAAGTACTTTGTTCCTTTTTAGTTTGAGTAGGAGTAGCAATTGGCTCACTAACAACTTGCTCTTCAATTGGAACATTTGCTATTTCTTCAACAGGTGCAGGAATATATTTTAAAGCCTCTGCTATTTCAATACCAATAAAGCTTAATGCTTTTGATTTATCTTCAATTCTTTCCATATCAATTTCAATATGGAAGTTAGATTCTAAATTATTTATTCTAGCTTCAACTAATTTCTTAGCAGTTGCCTGTTCTTCTTCATTTCCTTCTGAAATTAACTTTAATGCCTCAACAATATCTTCTGAATATCTAATTTCAGCAGTTTCAATTTCTTCTTCAAATCCATCTGTTTTACCAACAACTTTAGATAAAGTAGTTTTTAGTTCATAAGCTAAACCAATATTTTTTTCTCTTTGAATTATTAATTCTTCAATTCTTTTAGTATTTTCTTCAAATTGATTTGTTGCAAATTCAACTAAATCATAAGCTGCCTTATACACACTTCTTGGGAAATTCTTTTTCTTTGGATATTCCTCAAGATAAGTTTTTATTGATTCAACTAAATCCTTAAAGTAAGAATCTTCTTCTAATTGAACAATTTGTTTTTTGCTTTTTGGATTTATCATTTTTTGAACTTTTTCTATATTAGATAAAATTTTTTCTTCCGTGATTACCATTCTCACGTTTACTACACCAGATTTATTATTGAAATTAAATAAATTACCAAATAAAAATGACATTGTAAACTGACCTCCTTAAACTTAGTATAAACTAAATATGACTAAGTATATTATAACTTTAACATAAAAAAGATACAATTACTTTTGTATCTTTTTTATGTTACATTTCCGTTACAAGTCTTATTTCCCTAAGACTTTTTTAATCTCTTCATGTCTTTTCACTTTTTGAGTTGTTGTTTTTATTAATTCTTCTTTAGTAACAATAATCTCTCTAATATACTTGTATGGAGGCATTGTCTTATTTATTTCTTTAACATTTTCCCATAAATATTCTTTTATTTTTTCTTCATTAGGATTTTCTAAGATTTCATTTATTCTTTCTTCATCATAAACAATTTCAGCATTTATCTTAGACTCTTTTTCATCATTATTCATTGATGGTACACCATAAACAAAAGATTCTTTAACACCATCAATTCTTCCAATTAATCCCTCAATTTCTTCTGGATATATATTTTTACCATTTTTTAATACTATAACTGTCTTTTTTCTACCTGTTATATATAAATAACCATCTTTATCAAAATATCCTAAATCCCCAGTATGAAACCATCCATCTACAATAGCTTCATTTGTAGCTTCTTCATTACCATAATATCCAATCATTACAGAATCAGCTTTAGCAATAACTTCACCAATACCATTTTCATCTGGCTCATCAATTTTTAATTCTACACTAGGAAAAGCTCTTCCAACAGAGCCAATTCTTGAATACTTTGGTAATCCATTTCCTGCAGCAAGAACTGGAGATGTTTCTGTTAATCCATAGCCTTGAGCCATATTAATTCCAATATCATTAAATCCTTTTTCAACTTCTGGATCAAGTGCTGCAGCTCCATTAATAAATAATCTAACTTTACCACCTAAAATATCATGAACTTCTTTAAATATTTTTCTTCTTATATCAATATGAAGATATTTTCTTAGGAAATTACTAATTTTCATTCCCTTTTTAAATGTTTCAAGTTTTCCTTTTTTCTCTATTCCCCTTAAAACTTTTTTATACATATTTTCATATAAAATAGGAACAGAAATCATCGCTGTCACTTGATATTCCTTAATATTTTCAGCTAAATGTTTTATACCATCACAATATGCAATAGCTGCTCCAGCATATAAAACATATAAAAATCCAACAGTAGATTCAAATGTATGATGTAATGGTAAAAATGAAAGAAATGTATCACTTGTATTTATATCAAACATTGATGCAATATCTTGTATATTTGTACAAATATTTTTATGAGATAAAGCAACCGCTTTTGATTGTGAAGTAGTTCCTGAAGTAAATAGCATTATTGACATCTTTTCACTGTCTATTTCAGCATCAAGAAATCTTCTGTCTCCACTTTCAATTAATTTACTACCATCATTAATTAATTCTTTCATTGATAATACATCATCTTGAGACTTTTCTAAATCCATAGAAATATAATATTTTATTTTAGATATTCCATCATTTTTTACTCTATTCATTATTTCATCATATTTTTTACTATATATGATAACTTCGCATTCAGAACGCTCAATTAAACTTCTAATTTCATTTTCTGGTAATGCCCTATCCATAGGAACTACTATTCCAGTTCCACAAACAGCTGCTAAATATCCGAATTCCCCATTCATATCTATTTTCTGAAATTACTGCAATTCTCTTATCTTTTAATCCTAAATCAATTAATTTTGTACCTAAACAATTTACATCATTAACAAATTTTTTATAAGATATAGTTCTAAATATTCCTGGAGTTTCAGTTTTAAATTTAAAAGCTTCTTTTTCTCCATATTTTTCACCTATTTTGTTTACCATATCTTTTATGTCTGTTATTTTCATATAATCATATATACCATTAGTCATTTTTTATTACTCCTCTTCCCCTTTTACTAATCCATATATCATATTATCAAATTCTGCACATACCTTTTTAAGCTCTAACGGTTGTCCTGATTTTATTTTATACATTAATCCCGCACATGTAAAAGCAAATATTTCAGAAGCAATAATCGAGCTATTACCTTTTTTTAATTCACCTTTTTTAATACCATCTTTTACAATCTCTTCTATTTTATCAATATAATCATTTATGTATTTTTGGCACTTTTGATTTCTTTCATTATTTCCCCACACTTGTGATAAATATATAGTAATTAAATTTTGATATTTTGTTATTATTCTTAATTGTAATAATGCAACAGCTCTTAATTTATCAATAGTATTATTAAGTTTAGAAATCTTTAAATCAATATTATTAATTAAAAGTTTTGTTCCCTCTTCTAATAAGAAATTATAAATTTCTTCTTTACTAGAAAAATGGTAATACAAAGTTCCTTTGGCAACACCAACTGTTGCAGTAATTTCCTCAACACTAGTAGCATCATATCCCTTTTCTGCAAACAATTTCATTGAAGCCTCAAAAATTTTTCTTTTTGTTTTATTCATAATTCTTTATCACCCATTACAAAATATATATCATTATATATTTTCAAATAAAATAATGCAAGCTACATGGCAAGTTAAATATATAACAGGCCTTGCAATAGCAAGGTTTTAAGCATATTTTTTTATTTTTATAACTTTTTTTTCATTTCTTGTATTTCTGACCAATCCGTCGAGAATAAATTTTCCTTTTCCTCTAATTATAATAACATCTCCAATATTAGCAACTTTTGAATTTTTTAAAACTATTTCATAATTCACATATACTCTTTCTTCTTTAATAAGTTCATCTGCCTTATTTCTAGAGCATCTAGCTATCTCTGAAACAATATTATCAATTCTCATACTAGAAGCTATAATTGTGCTTTCTTCAAAATTTTCTTCTTTTTTTCTAATATCATATATACTAATAACCTCAATCTTGGCTTTCTTAAATCTAGTTAATTGATTTAAAGATTGAATTACATATTCTTTATTAATATCAAAAATAACAATATCTGCTCCATCAGCTTCTACCAAGATATCACCTATTTTTTCTCTACTAATTCCAATTTTCATTAAAGCAGACAAATAATTTCTATGTTCATATTCACTTTTTAAATCATTTGGCAAATGTATTCTAATAACAGAAATTATATTCTCTAAGCTCTTTCTAGCAATTTCTTCATTTAACTTTTTAGGATAAAACACTAATATTTCTCTATCAGCATTATCACAAACACCATAAAAAAAACAATTTTCTAATTTAACATTTTTTTGAATAATAACCTTTTCTCTCTGGTTTAGAAAATCAGAATAAGTAATTCTATTTTTTGAAGTGCAAAATTTTTGCTTATCTAATATTTTCGCAATTAATAGTTCTTCCTCCATATTCCCTCTCTAAATAAATTCTTTAATTCTTTTTGCAATTGACTCAATATCTAACCCATATTTTTCTTCAATTTCAGAAACACTACCATGCTTAATAAATTCATCAGGATACCCAAAATTCAATACCTTAGTATTATTAACTTTTTCAAGTACACCTCTTACAGAACTTGCTAATCCAAAACTTGTTATATTATCTTCAATTGTAACTAAAAATTTAGTTTTACTTAAGGATTTTTCTATCATTTCAGTATCTAAAGGCTTTAAAAATCTAGCATTAATAACCTCCAATTCAATACCATCTTTATGTAATATTTCAGCCACTTTCATAGCATAAGAAACCATCTTGCCTATTGCAATAACAGTAGCTTTATTCCCATTTCTAAGTAATTCAGCTTTTCCATAAACTATATTATCACATTTTGAAAAATTAAAATCATCTTCTCCACCTCTTGGATAACGTATTGCAAGAGGCTTATCAAAATTCATAGCAAATTCTAACATCTTTTCTAATTCTTCAAAATTTTTAGGTGCAATTATATTCATTTTTGGAACTGTATTTAAAAAAGATAAATCTAATATTCCTTGATGTGTTTCACCATCATTTCCAACAATTCCAGCTCTATCAACACATACAGTTACTGGTAATTCTTGCATCGCTATGTCATGAACAAGCTGGTCATACCCTCTTTGTAAAAATGATGAATATATTGGTATAACTGGTTTTAAGCCATGTTTTGCCATACCGGCAACCATACCTAGTGCATGCTGTTCTGCAATTTCAACATCAAAAAATCTATTAGGAAATTCTTTAGCAAATTTTGAAAGGCCTGTTCCATCCTCCATTGCAGCAGTAACTGCAACAATTCTATCATCTTTTCTTGCAAGTTCTACTAACTTATCACCCATTACAGCAGAATAATCTTTTCCAAAATTTTTTCTCTTTTCACCAGTTTCAATATCAAAAGCAGATGTCGAATGATATTTATTAGGATTTTCCTCAGCAGGCTTGTACCCTTTTCCTTTTTTAGTTAAAACATGTATTAAAACAGGTCCATCTAAATTCTTACTTATATTCAATATTTCTTCCAAACTCTGAATATTATGACCATCAATTGGACCTAAATATCTAAAACCAATATTCTCAAAATACATTTTGGGAATAACAAGTTGCTTAATACTATTTTTTAATTTAATAGTTAAAGTAACAATTTTTTCTCCAACAAAAGGTATTTTTCTAATAAAATTTTTAGCAGAAACATTTGAATTAATATATGCTTTCTTTGTTCTAAGTTTTGCCAAAAACATTGATAATCCACCAGTATTTTTAGAAATACTCATTTCATTATCATTTAAAATAACAATTAAATTAGTTTTACTAATTCCTGCATCATTCATAGCTTCTAATGCCATTCCACCAGTTAATGCACCATCGCCAATAACAGCAACCACCTTATTTTTCTTACCTAAAATATCTCTCGCACGAGCCATACCTAATGCAACAGAAATAGATGTGCTACTATGTCCAGCATCAAAACTATCATACTCAGACTCAGAAGTTCTAGGAAAACCAGCTAGTCCATTCATTTTTCTTAAAGTATCAAACCTATCTTTTCTGCCTGTAAGCATTTTATGTACATAAGTCTGATGACCAACATCCCAAACTATCTTATCTTCTGGCATATTAAAACAAGAATGAAGTGCTATTGTAAGCTCAACAACACCCAAATTAGATGCTAAATGCCCTCCTGTTTTTGAAACAGTATTTATAATTTTTTCTCTTAATTCATCTGCTAATTCTCTTTTCTCATCCATTGTTAATTTCTTAACATCCTCTGGAAAATTAACTTTATCAATAACCATATATTATACTCCAAACAATTTAAGCTAAATAAGTAAGTATTGTAACAATTATAGGAACTGTAATATTATCTAATCCCTTTATTGAAACCGCTTCTAGTACAGTAGCAATCACAGAAACTAAAATAGCTTTATATACAAAATAATTAATATTTAAAACACTAAATGAAATTATAGAAATAATCAAACTAGTAATAAACATTGCAAGTGAACCAGCAATAGTTTTTTTAGAATTTCCAACCTTATATTCTTTACTCTTTATTTTTTTCCCTACAATAGCTGCTAAACCATCTCCATATCCCATTATCAAAATTCCAGGTAAACCAATTAATGGATTATTGATTTTATAAGTAAATATACAAATAAGTAATATAGAAAAAGCATAGTACACTGTACCAAAGCCATCATTTTCTTCTCTTTCTATCGATTTTAAAATTTTAAATTTATATGAAGCTACATTTATTACAACAAACATAGCTGGCAAAATACAAGCCCATATAATTGAATCTATAAATATTAAATAAAAAAACCAAATATTCGAAATCATTATATGTACAAACTTCCTACTAACTTCTTCGCCTTTTTTATTTAAAACTTTAGAAATTAAAAATACCAAAACTATATATACACTTATAGACATTAATCCAAATAAATTGTTCATATTAAATACCCCTTACTAGCTTCTTATATAAATCCCCTTTTTCTTCAAAGCTCTTAAAAAATCCATAACTTGCAGCAGCAGGAGCTAGCAAACAGCTCTTTCCCTTTTCAGTTACTTTTTTAGCAACTTCAACTGCTTCTTCTAACGTTTCTACTACATATATATTTTCTCTATCTAAACTTTTTGCTATATCATGTCCAGTTTTAGGCATACAAATAATATTAGTAATATCACTAGAATTTAAATATTCTATAAAATCACTATAATCTACACCTCTATCCATACCACCTATAATTAGCGTACTAACATTTCCAAGAGCTTTTACAGACTCAATAACAGCCATTGGGACAGTTGCAATACTATTATCATAGTACAAAACATCATTATATTTTCCAATAAACTCTAGTCTATGTTTTAAAGTCTTAAATTCACTAATAGTTTTTATGGTTTTATTTATATCCAATTTCAAAATTTCAGAAACCCCAAGTGCAAACATAATATTATTTAAATTATAATCACCTAATAAATTTCGTGGCTCATTAATGTCATATATAGCCTTATCTTCAAAAAATACTTTATTATTCTTTATATATATATTACTTTCAGATTTTCCACTTAAACTAACCTTATATTCTTTTCCATTAACATTTTTTATGCAAGCTTTCAGATTTTCATTATCTGCATTATATAAGAAATAATCATCTTCTTTTTGATATTTAAAAATATTACACTTAGCTTCTATATATTTTTCAAAAGAATCATAATGGTCTAAATGTTCTTCAAAAACATTTAGTAAAATTGCAATATTAGTAGATAATTCCATATATTCAAGTTGATGTGATGACATTTCTAATACTAATGTCATATCATCTTGCACTTCATCAATATAATCAAATACAGGTATACCAATATTTCCTAAAAGCATACATTTTACATTTTGCTGTTTTAATATATTATAAATTAAGGAAGTAGTAGTACTCTTTCCTTTTGTTCCTGTAATTCCAATTGTAAAAACATCAAAAAATTCAAGTAATAATTCTAATTGTGATTTTACCTTAGATATAAACTCTCTTGTATCAACTCCTACAAAAGAAATTCCAGGTGACTTCATGATAATATCATAATCTTTTAAATTATCTAAATATTTTTCACCACTTATGCAAATTACATTTTTATCTTCTTGTAAAAAATCATAATTTTCTTCAAATTTCTCTTTTCCATCTGCAATATATAAAAATTGATTTTTCAAATACTTTCTAATTAAATTATATGTTGATTTACCTTCTCTTCCAAAACCTAAAATAAGAATTTTTTTATCTTGAAAGTAGCTAATTAAATCGTTAATCACGTAAAAATACCTCTTTTCTTAAAAGCTCATTTTGTTCATCATTTAAATTATTTTGATTATTATACTTTTTAGTTAAATCTAAACTTGTATCAATAAGTTTATAATTATCTTTATAATATTTCAAAAGATATGGCAAATCACCATTTCCAATATTAGCAATAGTTTTACTAATTGCAAAGTTTACTTCTTCATAAGTACCAACACATTCAAAAGGCTTCGTTTCTCCATTTCCAGTAAGTTCTAAAAATATTTGTAGTAAATTTTCTTTTTCAAACATATCTACTCCAAAAATATTTACAAGTTTTTCCTTATATAAAAATGGACTTAATATAATATATGCAAATAAGCATTTAGCACAATTTGTGCACCATTTCCATTCTTTTTCTTTACTTCCAACATTACAGCTCTTAAAAACTGCATGGTACTTTTCTTGTCTTGAAAATATCTTAGCAATTTGTAACTCATTTAATGGTCTTAAAAAACTAAAATATTTTACAGGAGCTTTTAAATATTTGTCAGAGTACTCCTCAAAATCACATTCAAACTCAAAACTCTTAGAATACTGATGGTTTATTTTTTCTCCAACAACATTTGATTCATTAGCACTATTTTCATTAGATAATGCAATATATTTCTTAGATAATAAATATGCTGTTAAATAAGATGTAAATGCAAGCATAGTTGAAAATGGAGTATGACCATTTATAAATCCTTTTGCATTTAAGTCTAATAAATTTTTATCAATATTTCTATAAATTTCAATTATATTATCATTACTAAATCCAGCTATTTCGGCACATTTCAATGTTACTGGTTTTGGATTAACAATTAAGCAATAATCATTTTTAGTATCAATATTTAAAGTTTCTAATGTTACACATGAATCTTTTCCGCCACCAATTGGAACTATATATCCACTAGAAATTTCATCTATTGATTCATACTCTAACTTATTTGATTTTTCTAAACATTCTATACTCATAAAATCTTCTATATTAGTTTTTATACTATTTGTATAAAATAATTCTCCTAAACCATAAAAATATAACTTTTTCCACCATTTAATCTGTTCTTCATTTAAATATCCACATTTTATAACCACTTTGGGTGAACATGTAGCTTTCCAATAACTTATAAGCTCAACCATTCCCATATGAAATACCATATTCTTAACATAGTTGCTTTCAATACTTTTAAATGGTAATCCTTTTTTCAAAATACGTAATTTAGGATTAAACTTTGTAAATCCAACTATTTCAAATTCAAATTCTATATATATAGCCTCTTTATCATCATTTATAGAATAACTATTAAAATGAAATTCCTTATACTCATCTCTGTATTGTTTAAATTTTAATGACTTATCCATAAATTTATACCTTTCCGTTTTTCTATAATATTCATTACTAACTCATTTTGACACAATCGTATTATACCCTATTTTAACATTATTGTACATCTTTTATTTATATTTTGAGCAAACAAAATGAGTTCAATACTATTCTTACTAAAGAAATAGCATTGAACTCATCCATTTTAGACACAATATTTAATTTTTTCTTTCGTCAAGGATTTCCCTAGCCCGCCGTATAGCCGGATAAAATTTCGCAATCAGTTCCAAATTTTCGTCACTCAGCTTTTCTCCGTTACAGCCAACCACAACCGTACAAAAATATTGTTTATAGCCAAAAAGCTTTGGCACAACTTTGTTGAGAGCCTCTGCCGGAGTGCTCGGGTTGCCTAACGCATCTGACAGAACATTCCTTTCCAAACATTCTTTCAAAACTTCTTCTGGTGCATACGGATTGCTTGCCAAATAATGATAGATACCTCCTCCTCTTTCGTACAATAGTTCTTTATTCTCTGGTCCACAGATTTTCTCTAAAATTCCCTTAATCTCTGGACATTTATTCTGAGCCAAGTGAATAAAAAACCATGTCTCCTGCCTCTCCTCTCCGATTTGATAAATTGCCTCTAGCACTTTTTGATCTGTGCTGTGCATAGCCAATTCATACAAGCAAGAGTTTGGCAACCGTTCAAGGTCAATAGTTACATTCTTCATGATAACCGCTCCTTTCATGTACACTTGTGTCATTTATTCAATTACTAAATCGTAATTAAAATAAATTATATCACACTTTACATAAAATGTAAAATTAGTTTATTATTTACTTGTAATATACAACTCAACCACTGTGCTATATTTTTCTAACAACCCTCGCAGGATTTCCATGAGCCACACAATTGGATGGAATATCTTTTGTAACTATGCTACCAGCACCAATTGTAACATTATCTCCGATTGTTACACCTGGAAGAACAACAACATTTCCACCAAACCACACATTATTCCCAACCTTTATTGGTTTAGCATATTCAAGTCCTGAATTTCTAAGTTCAATCTCCACTGGATGCCCTGCTGTATAAAAACCACAATTTGGACCAATAAAAACATTATCTCCAAATTCTACCTTAGCACCATCTAAAATAACACAATTATGATTCATATAAAAATTTTCGCCTACATGAATATTATAACCATAATCACAATAAAAGTTTGATTCCACTAAAATATTCTCACCAGTAGTACCAAATAGTTCTTTTAATATTTCTGCTCTCTTCTCCCTATCAGATGGACATACACTATTATATTTAAAACAAATATCTTTTGCATTTTTCATTTCATTAATAAGGTCTTCATTATAATTTGCATCATATAATTCTTGGTTATCTCTCTTTTCTTTCTCTGTCATTATTATACCTCCTCAATTTCTTTAATTCTTATTCTTGACATATATTTCTGAAGTATACAATATACTAAAAATGACATCCATACACCTATAATTCCTAAACTTGTATATGCTAAAACAGTTGCTATAATTATCTTTATCAATGAAGTAATAAAATTTCTCTTAGCTAAAAACTTAAAATCTCTTAAACCTCTAATAATAGCAAAATAATATGTAGCACTCATCTCTGTAAAAATTGCTAATAATAATATAGGCAATACCTTATAAAAAATTATCTGCAATTCAAATTGATTTAATGAAATTTTCATTATAATTAATGAGATAAAAAATGTTACTATAGGAACTACAAAAGAAGCTATGTTTATTAATTTTCTTGCAATTTGTTTTATATTATTCATAACATCACTATCATTACTTCCAGAAGCAATACCAACACTTATTGAAATTCCATCACCAAAGCCTTGTATAAAATTACAAACTATATCTTTAATTTGTATTAGTATAACATGTACTGCATAATCGTTTTCGCCCATTCTAGAAACCAAAATATTAAATACAAAATTATCAATTCTTGAAACAATTCTCTCTATAAAATTCCATTTAAACAATCCAAATATATCTTTCATTATATCTTTTCTAAACTCATAAACTATATATTTATTAGATTTTTTAATTAAATATAATGACATTAATGTATCTAACAAAACAGTTACCCAAGCAACTCCAATTATTCCATATCCTAATTTAACTACTATAATATCAAAAATCAAATTTAAAAGAACACAAATTACACGTAATTTTAAAATATTCCCTTGTTTACCAAGCGTTCTTTGTTGCCCTGATAGCACTGTTACAACTGAAGATTGAATAAATCCAAATAACCTAATAGCTAAATATGTATTACAAATACTATCTACATTAAATATAGTAGGAAAAATTGGCTTTATTAAAAGTACAAATATTATAGTGATAATTGCTATAAAAAAAGTAAGTATCATTGAATTGCCTGATATTAATTTAAGCTTATTTTCCTCTTTTTCACCAATAGATTTTGCAATTAAAGAGCTATTTGTAACATTTATTGTTTGAATGCTCATTTGCATTATATTTATAACCACTGACATTGCTCCAATTGCTCCTAGCTCTTTCACTCCGTATAGTAGATATAACAATTGTATCTACTAAAGTCATAAATACATTAATTAAGTTTTCAAAAGCTATTGGTAATGATATCTTTAGTTGTTTTTTTGCATCTAATTTTTCTTCCATTTTATTTTCCTCTATTATTATAAACTTAAATATCTTTTAAAGAAAAAAAGTACCAATAAATTTCATCAATCCACTGATACTCTAGTTTTGGCTGGGGTACTAAGATTCGAACTTAGGAATGTCGGAGTCAGAGTCCGATGCCTTACCGCTTGGCGATACCCCAATATAAAAAACGTAGACTTTCTATAAGTCCACGCCTATTATACACTTTTTAAATCATTTTATCAATATTAATTTTTCAAAATTTCCTGTATATTTAATAATCTATTATATTTAGCCACCCTATCAGTTCTTGCAGGTGCACCAGTTTTAATATAATCGGCCATGCAGCCAACTGCTAAATCTGAAATAAAAGTATCTTCTGTCTCACCAGAACGATGTGAAACAATTACTTTCATACCAGCAGCTTTAGCTATCTTTACAGTCTCTAAAGTTTCAGTAACAGTACCAATTTGATTTGGTTTAATTAAAATAGAATTTGAAGCCTTTTCTTTAATTCCCTTTACTAGTCTAGATTTATTTGTAACATATAAATCATCACCAACAGTCATTATTCTATTTCCAATTTTAGATTGTAAATTTGTCCATGCTCCCCAGTCTTCTTCTGCTAAACCATCTTCAATAGAAATTATAGGATATCTATCAATAAGTTCATTCAAATATTCTATCATTTCATCTGTACTTTTATATTTATCTGTTTTCCAAAATAAATAGCCATCTTTTCCAATTTTACTTGCTTCATTCTTCATTTCTGTTGCTGCTACATCCAAAGCAAGTGCAAAGTCCTTACCAGGTTCAAATCCAGACTTTATAATAGCATCCAAAATATATTTAATTGCATCCTCATCTCCGTCTAAATTTGGTGCAAAGCCTCCCTCATCACCTAGTCCAACATTATACCCTTTTATACTTAAAATATTTTTTAAAGTATTGTATACTTTAACACATTTTCTTAAAAGTTCAATAAAACTTTCTTCTCTTTTAGGCACAATCATAAATTCTTGTATACTTATATTATTAGATGCATGCTTTCCACCATTTAAAATATTAAGCATAGGAATAGGTAATCTATTAGCTGACATTCCACCAATATAAGAAAATAATGGCATTCCCAAGCTTCTGGCAGCAACCCTTGCAACAGCCATAGAAGTGGCAATAGTAGCATTAGCACCTAGATTACTTTTATCATCACTCCCATCTATTTCTAAAAGCATATTATCTATTTGAGCCTGGTTATATACATTCATACCAATTAATTCTTTACTTATTTTAGTATTAACATTTCTAACTGCTTTTTGAACACCCTTTCCGTTAAATCTTTCTTTATCTCCATCACGCAACTCTAATGCTTCAAACTTACCAGTAGAAGCACCTGATGGAGCAATAGCTTTTGCACAAAATCCACCATCTGTAACAACTTCAACTTGAACAGTTGGATTTCCTCTTGAGTCTAAAACCTCTAATCCAGAAACTTTTTCAATTGACAAATAATCTCTCATACATTCTCCCCATAATCCAAATACTTGGATTATTTCTCCTTTCTGTTTTAGTATTTGTCTAAAAAATTTTTTTATACTTAAAAAGCACAAAAAAGCCAAGTATATACTACTTTGGCTCTTTTCTTGTCATAAAATCAGAACTTAAAATCATTGTTTCATCAATTTCAATTGTTTCCGATTTCTTATTTTTTTTCATCTTATCTACTCTTCCAAAAAGATCATTATTATCAAAAGATTCATATTTTTTTATCTTTTTAGAATCTCTATCCTCTTCTACCTTAAAACTATTTGAAGCAATAGCAGCCTCAAC
The DNA here is from genome assembly GCA_947382445.1 of uncultured Clostridium sp. Next base: position 19,489 of record CANCZH010000008.1, read on the forward strand.
AGTTAAAGTTTTTTCATAATCAATAATATTATTAACAGGTTGCCTATACACGCCCTCAACATATACATCATTATTTTCCCTTTCTAGCTGTATAAGTTCACTATTTAAATACCTATCTATAATATTCTTTTCCTCTTTTGTTTGAATAGATTCATCTATTCCTAAATTTTTATATCTCCATATAATATGCCTTTCATATGGACTAAACTCAGAATTTTCCTTTAAGTCTTCATATCCATATTCAATTTTAAACTGATGATTCCTTATAGAAATTGTAAGATTAGTCCATAGTTCAGATTTTATATCCCTATGAACATCTCTTAATTTCTTAATATCAAGATACAATTTTTGAATAATTTCATTATATCCCTCTTCGTCAATATTAAACATTCCTGGAATTTCATAAACATTTACAGGCTTTCTTTTTAAAATTCCCTTTGGTAAATAATAAAAATACATCTCACCAACAGGCTTTTTAAAAGCATCTTCTATTATTGAAGCATACAAAAAAATTGCTTCCCACTTTTCTGGAATCATATAATACAATTTTTTTTGTATCTCATCAAAAATGATTCTTTCCTTGTTAGAAATTGACATTTTTCTCTCCTTGTCAATAATTAGATTGGAAAAAGAATTATTATTTTGCTAGGCAAAAATTAATATCAAATACCGGAGTGTACGAGGGTACATGAGGATTTTGATATTAATTTTTAACAACGCAAAATGATGATTATCTTTCCAATCAGACTATTACTTCTCGATTAAACTCTCACCACTCATCTCACTTGGCTTCTCCAATCCCATCAAATCAAGCATAGTAGGAGCTAAATCAGCAAGTCTACCTTCTTTTACCTTAGCATCGCCAACACCAATTAACGCCAATGGCACTGGATTTGTAGTATGAGCAGTATGCAACTCACCAGTTTTATAATCTATCATTTGTTCTGCATTTCCATGGTCTGCAGTAATTAATAAAACTCCATTTTCAGCTTCAATTGCTTCAACAACTTGTTCTACACAACCATCTAAAGCTTCTAAAGCTTTAATTGCTGCTTCAATATTTCCAGTATGACCAACCATATCTGGGTTAGCAAAATTTAATATAATACTATCATATTTTCTAGAATGAATTGCTTCAACAACCTTTTCAGTAACCTCAAAAGCACTCATTTCAGGTTTTAAATCATATGTTTCAACTTTAGGTGATGGAATTAAAATTCTATCTTCACCCTCATATTGTTTTTCTTCTCCACCATTAAAGAAAAATGTTACATGAGCATATTTTTCTGTTTCAGCAATACGCAATTGAGTTAAGCCTTTTTTACTTATATATTCACCAAAAGTATTTTTAATTTCAGATTTTTTAAATGCTACTGAAACATTTTTAATTGTATCATCATAATTTGTGAATGTAACGAAATTAGTTTTAAAATAATCTCTTTCAAATCCATCAAATTCTTCATCTACAATTGCTCTTGTAATTTCTCTTGCTCTATCTGGTCTAAAATTAAAGAAAATAACTGAATCATTTTCACTAATTGTTGCAACTGGTACATCATTATTGCAAATAACAGTTGGTACTACAAATTCATCAAAAACTTCTTTTTGATAAGAATTTTCGATAGCACTTTGTACTGAATTAAATTTATCACCTTCACCTTTAACTAATGCATCATATGCTTTTTGAATTCTTTCCCATCTTTTATCTCTATCCATAGCATAGAATCTACCCATAACAGTAGCAATTTTTCCTACACCTTTTTCTTTCATTTTATTTTCTAGTTCAGTAAGGTAACCTTCAGCTGAAGCTGGTGGTGTATCTCTACCATCTAAAAAGCAATGAACATATACATCTTCAAAATCTTTTCTTTTAGCAAGTTCTAAAAGAGCATATAAATGACGTTGATGACTATGAACACCGCCATCAGACAATAATCCCATTATATGCAATTTTGAATTATTCTTTTTACAATTTTCAATTGCATCAACAAATTCATGTATACTGAAAAAATCACCGTCTTCAATTGATTTTGTAATTCTAGTTAATTCTTGATATATAATTCTACCTGCACCTATATTAGTATGACCAACCTCTGAATTTCCCATTTGTCCTTCTGGAAGACCAACATCTAATCCACTAGTATGCAAAATTGTATTTGGATATTGTTTTAAAATTCTTTTTATATTTGGAATATTAGCATTTTTTACAGCATTTCCTTTTTCTTTTTCATTAATTCCAAAACCATCCAAAATCATTAACATTGTAGTCTTTTTGTCCATATTTTTTCTCCATTCTTATTTATAGTTTACAATCTTACTAAATTCATCTGGCTTCAAGCTAGCTCCACCAACTAATCCACCATCAATATCTGATGTTTCAAATAATTCTTTAGCATTTGAAGATTTTACACTACCACCATATTGAATAATAACTTTTTCTGCTGTTTCATCTCCATAAATATTTTTAATTTCTTCTCTAATAGATTTTACAGCTTGATTTGCATCTTCTGAAGTTGCAGTTTTTCCTGTTCCAATAGCCCAAATTGGTTCATAAGCTATTATAGTATTTTCAACTTGTGTATTAGTTAAACCATCTAAAGCAAGTCTAGTTTGTTCAGTAATTATTTTTTCTGTAATTCCTGCTTCTCTTTGTTCCAAAGTTTCACCAACACATACAATTGGTTTCAATTCATTTTCAAAGGCAGATTTAATTTTTTTGTTAACAGATTCATCTGTTTCATTAAAATATTGTCTTCTCTCAGAGTGACCTATTATAACATATTCAACTCCAATTGATTTTAACATTTTTCCTGAAACCTCACCTGTATATGCTCCATTTTCAGCAAAATGCATATTTTGTGCACCAATTTTAATATTAGTATTTTGTGCAGACATTAAGCAATAAAATAAATCTATATAAGGAACACACAAAATCACCTCATTTTCAGAGTCTTTAACTTCTTTTGATAAAGCCTCAATGTACTCAATTGCTTCATTTGGTAACATATTCATTTTCCAATTTCCTGCAATAACTTTTCTTCTCATAAAAACCTCCATTCGTAAATTAAAGAATAAAATTTAATTATAGATATTGATAAGAAACTAATTTTCCAGAATCATTAAATACTAATTTAAGTGTATAATCAACATTTTCTTTATTATATTTTCCCTCATATTTAGCTTTTTCAAAAGTTTCTTCATCATTATCTCCTATAAATATTGCATCAAGAGTAATATGTGTTGTTCCATCATCTTTTTTCTCTTGATCAACTGGGTAATAATAAAGAGTTTTTTCTATACTTTCGCCAAATAAAAAGGCTTTATTAGCTGTTGAATAATATTGATTTTTGCTTCTATCAAACTCAATATAATAGTTTCCAAAGAATTCACTACTAATACTATTTACAATATTTTCTGATATTATATATGCTAATGTTCCATTTTTATTTTTTCTTGTAGTAAGCATATTAGAATATCTTTGAACAGCAATGTTTAAACAAAATCTAATTATTTCGTCACTAGAAAAATTTTTTATTTCATTTGAAATTGGTAATCCAATCATACCAACTAAGTATTCATCATTTTTAGATAAGAATTTTATTCTTTCTGATTCTGTAATATTTCCTCTTTTACCATAATATTCTTCAGTATTACTAACTTCACTTATTTGTTGAGTATTTTTTTTATTATTTTTTAAAGTCATACAACAAATAATTCCTACAATTATTAATATTGCTACAATTATTCCTATTACTACTTTTTTCATAACAAATTCTCTTTCTTACTATTTATCTTGTAATGCTTCAATTCCTGGTAATTTTTTACCTTCAATAAATTCAAGAGAAGCACTACCACCTGTTGAAATATGTGTGAATTTCTCTGATAATCCTGCTTTTTCAATAGCAGCTGCGGAATCTCCACCACCAACAATTTTAACTGCATCAATATTTGCTAAAACATTTGCTATTGAGTTTGTTCCAACTGCAAATTGGTCAAATTCAAATAAACCTAAAGGTCCCATCCAAATAACAGTTTTAGCATTCTTTAATTCTTCTGAATAAAGTTTTATTGTTTCTTCTCCAATATCAAATCCTTCCCATCCATCTGGAATTTCTGAGAATTTTACTGTTTTGCTTTCAGTATTTGGATCAAATTCTTTACCAACTCTTGTATCTAATGGTAATAGTAATTTAACACCTTTTTCTTTTGCTTTTTCCATTATTGTTTTAGCTAAATCCAATTTATCTAATTCACAGAATGAATTTCCAACTTCATATCCCATTGTTTTAAAGAAAGTATAAGCCATAGCTCCACCTATCATTAAAACATCAACTTTTTCAAGTAAAGCTTCGATTGGTCCAATTTTGTCAGAAACTTTCTTTCCTCCAATGATTGCAACAAATGGTCTTTCTGGGTTTGCTAAAGGTTCACCTAAGAATTTTAATTCTTTTTCAATTAAAAATCCTGATACAGCTGGTAAGAAATCTGCAACACCTGTTGTTGAACTATGAGCTCTATGTGCTGTACCAAAAGCATCATTTACATATACTTCTGCCATTTCAGCAAATTTTTTAGATAACTCAGGGTCATTTTTTTCTTCTCCTGCTTCAAATCTAACATTTTCAAGTAAAACTACTTCCCCATTTTTCATTTCAGAAGTTAATTTTTTAGCAGATTCTCCAACAACATCACCAGCAAGTTTTACTTCTTGACCTAATAATTTTGATAATTCATCTGCAACTATATTCAAAGAAAATTCTGGTTTTACTTCTCCCTTAGGACGTCCTAAATGAGAACATAAAATAACTTTGCAATTATTTTCTAATAAATATTTTATTGTAGGTAAAGCTGCAACAATTCTTCTGTTGTCAGTAATCACTCTATTTTCATTATATGGAACATTAAAATCGCATCTTACTAATACTTTTTTATCTTTAACATCAATATCACGTACTGTTTTCTTATCCATTATTATATCTTCCTTTCAATTTGAAATTTTTCTCTTAATTCTTATATAGGGATTGCTATACTAGCAACCCCTATAATTAAAATTACTATATAATATTTATAATGTTAGTTTAATTCAGCAAAATATTTTATTGTTCTAACCATTTGGCTTGTATAAGAATTTTCATTATCATACCAGCTAACAACTTGAACTTGATATAATCCATCTTCTACTTTTGTTACCATTGTTTGAGTGCTATCAAATAATGATCCATAAGTGATTCCAATAATATCAGAAGAAACTAATGGTTCTTCTGTATATCCAAAAGAAGCATTTGAAGCTGCTTTCATAGCTGCGTTAATTCCTTCTGCTGTTATATCTTCACCCTTAACTGTTGCAATTAATATTGTTGTAGAACCAGTTGGAACTGGAACTCTTTGTGCAGAACCAATTAATTTTCCATTTAATTCTGGAATAACTAAACCTATTGCTTTAGCTGCTCCTGTTGAGTTAGGAACAATATTAACAGCTGCTGCTCTTGCTCTTCTTAAATCACCTTTTCTGTGTGGTCCATCAAGTACCATTTGGTCACCAGTATAAGCATGTACTGTTGTCATAATTCCTGATTGAATTGGTGCATAATCATTTAATGCTTTAGCCATTGGTGCTAAACAGTTTGTTGTACAAGAAGCTGCAGAAATAACTGTATCTGCTGGTGTTAAAACATTTTCGTTTACTCCATATACAACTGTTGGTAAATCTTTACCAGCTGGTGCAGAAATAACAACTTTTTTAGCTCCTGCTGTAATGTGTGCTGAAGCTTTCTCTTTTGTTGTGTAGAATCCTGTACATTCTAATACAACATCTACTCCAATTTCTCCCCAAGGTAAGTTTACAGCTTCTTTTTCAGCATATATTTTTATTGTTTTTCCATCAACAGTTATAGAATCTTCTCCAGCTACAACTGTATCAGCTTTCTCATATCTACCTTGTGCAGAATCATATTTTAACAAATGAGCTAACATTGCAGGGCTTGTTAAATCATTGATTGCAACGATTTCATACCCTTCTGCTCCAAACATTTGTCTAAATGCAAGACGTCCAATACGTCCAAATCCATTAATGGCTACTTTTACTGACATATAAAAATCCTCCTTTGATTTTTTATCATTTACATATTTATTTTGGTTGATAATCAACCATGCATATTCTATATCAAAAACTGAATAAATGCAATACTTTTTATATTTTTCCCTAAATTTCAATACTTAAACATCTTTTAAAAACTCATTTTCAAAATTTTTTACTGTTACACTTACAATTTTATTTAAACTTTCATCATCTTGCATGCTTTTAACCATAATATAGTTTGCTGTGTGACCTTTAAGAAATTTTCCTTCTCTTTCTTCAAATAACACATTAACATTTTTATCAATATATTGCTTTAAATATTCTTCTTGATTTTTAGAAGAAAGTTCAATTAAACATCTGCTTCTTTTTTCTTTAACATCTCCTGAAATTTGATTTTTCATTTTAGCAGCTACTGTACCTTTTCTTGGTGAATATTTAAATACATGTGTCTTATAAAATTTAATTTTCTTCAAATATTCATATGTAATTTCAAAATCCTCATCTGTTTCATTTGGAAATCCAACAATTATATCTGTTGTTAAAATTACATCATCATATAACTTTCTTAATCTCTTAGTAACTTCTTCAAATTGCTCTGTTGTATATTTTCTATTCATTTCTTTTAATGTCTTATTACATCCACTTTGAAGTGACAAATGGAAATGATGGCACATCTTATCAACACTAGCAAGTCGTCTGCAAAACTCATCAGTAATAATTAGAGGTTCAAGTGAGCCTAATCTAATTCTTTCTATTCCATCTATTTTATTTATATCTTCTAGTAAATCTATTAGTTCATATTTTTCTTCAAAGTCTCTGCCATAACTTGATACTTGAATTCCTGTTATTACTACTTCTTTAATTCCATTTTTTGCAATTTGTTTTATTTCATTTAATACACTTTCTGGTTTTCTACTGCAAATTCTGCCTCTCGCATATGGAATTATACAATATGAACAAAAATTATTACATCCATCTTGAACTTTTATAACTGCTCTTGTTTTTTCTGTATATGTAACTGTACCAAAATCATAAAAATAACTTTCAATTGCTTTATCATCTAAAATTTTCCCCTCAAAATATGATTCTATGTATTTTTCAATATTTGATTTCTGATGATTTCCTAAAACTAAATCTACTTCTGGAATTTTTTCAATTTCTTCTTTTGCTGTTTCCGCATAGCATCCTACTGCAATAACTAAAGCTTCTTGATTTAGTTCTTTTGCTCTTCTTAACATTTGTCTAGATTTTCTATCAGACATATTAGTAACGCTACACGTGTTTACTATGTATATATCGGCTTTTTCCTCTGGTTCTACAATTTCATATTTGTCAATTAATTTTTGTATCATTCCATTTGTTTCATATTGATTTACTTTACATCCGTAATGAAAACAGAGCAACGGTCTTTTTCTTCTTTTTTTCTTCCATTTCCTTGTTACAACTCACTTTCATTGATTTTTATTTTTTTATTTTTTCCCATATTTTTTATTATTCCAATAAAATGCATCGTTCAATCCTATTCTATATATCCTTATAGTATAGTTTTTAAATACCTTCATTAATATTGTATCACAAAAATTAAGATTTTCCCCTATAATGTGTAAAATTTTTTGTTTTTTTTCATTACTCATCTTTTTTTCCTCCTATTCGTACGTTATTGGAGATATCTCTTATTTTATTATACCATATTATGTAAATAATTTTAACTACACCAGACGATAGGTATTTTCTTTTGTTTTCCTTGATATTACTTGATTACAAAGTTCGACAAAATACGACTTTTTTTATCATAAAATGTCATAAATTATCATGTTTTATCATAAAATTCTATCATTATTTCAATTGATTTACTAATTTGTCCATATAGTCACTTGATTCATCTTCATCTTGACTTTTCAAAATTTCCTGTTCTCTTAACTCAATATATTTTTTTAATCCTTCAAAATCTTTTTCTGCAATAAATTTTTTTACTTTTTTTATGGTTTCTATGTGTTTTTCTCTTTCCATATTAAAACCCACTTTCGTTTCTCTTTTTGAACATTATAGCAGAAAATACCTATTTTGTAAAATAGGTATTATGTTTATAAGTCTTTGTAATTGTAGTTAATATCTCAAATAGTTAAATTTTTCAAAACTTTATTCTAAAATAAATATAAAGCAAACTAGGGAGGTGATTAAAGTGCTTTATTTTAAAATTAATGAACTACTTAAGAAAAATAAAAAAAGTAAATATTGGTTTATAAAAAATATGGAAGGAGGATATCAATCTTTAAGTCGCTTGATGGATAACAAAACAAAAGCAATCCGTTTTGACACAGTAGAAAAGATGTGCAATTTATTTGATTGTGAAATTGGAGAATTAATTGAAATAAAAAAGGATCCTAAAAAGAAGAAAAAAAGAAAGGATGATAATGAAAAATGAGTAAATTGCTAAAACAATACGAACAATTAAAAAAAGAAGATGCATCTTGCATTTATTTATTTAGGGTTGGTATTTTTTATAACATTCTAAATGAAGATGCAAAAATAATCAACGAGAAACTGGGCTTGAAAATAACGGATTTGGGCCCCTCTATTTTCAAATGTGGCTTTCCAGTATCTCAGTTGGATAAATATATCATACTACTAAATAAAATGAAAATAAAGTATAGGGTGATAGATAATTTACCTAATTCAAATATTGGGGACTATATGAAAAATGTTGAAATTAAAAAAATCCTGAATAAAATTGATGGTCTAGACATGAATAACACTACATTTCAACAAGCATTTAATATCTTGTTAGATCTGCAGAATAAAATTAAAGAATTAAAGTAGGAGAGAATATCTCCCCTACTTAACTTTTTTGGATTTTTGTTACATTTTGTATCATTTTTGTAAACTTTTCTATGTTTTTTGTTATAAATTTTATAAAAATTATTATTTTATCTTAATTTTGCATTAACTATACTTTGTATTGCACTATAATCATAACCTGCAGCTTGAAGTCTATTTTTTCTATCTTGGCCATTACCCCAGTCGCCTCTTATAACTTCAGTTGCTATTGTTTCATTTGACTTTTTATTTGAATTTGAGCTTGATGATGCACCTAATTTCTTATTAACTATATCTTGTATAGTAGAATAATCGTAACCTGCAGCAGTCAATCTATTTTTACGATCTGCTCCGTTACCCCATGTACCATTTATTACCTCTTGTGCAATAGTTTCATTTGATTTTAATGTTGGTTTTGGAGTAGAAGATCCACCACTCAATTTTTGATTAACTATACTTTGTACTGCAGAATAATTATAACCTGCAGATGTCAATCTGTTTTTTCTGTCATCTCCGTTTCCCCATTTTCCAGCAATAACCTCATTTGCAAGTTCTTCATTTGATTTACTTACACTTGGAGTTGGTGCTGGTGTTGGTGTACTTTCTCCATCTAATTGAGCATTTACAGTATCAGCAAGTTCTTGAAATCTACTTTGTAGATATTTACCTGGACAAGATGTATTTGCGAACATATTATGTCTTGTTAAACTTCCATTTGGTGTTCCGTCATATACTAATCTAAATCCATATCTTCTACAAACATCAACTGCTAATTTTACTAATGAATTCCATGCTGCATCTGATATTTTCCAATCTCCACCATATTCACAATTTGAAACTTCAACTGTAATGGCTTGATTATCATTTGATCTTGAACTTGAAGTATATGCTCTGTCCTCTTCATAAACATTACATACTATATCTCCGTCATTACCTATACAATAGTTTGCTGATGCAATTCTATTTGGTTTTTGAAAAATATTTACTGCACATTGTTTACCTGTTAGAATACCAGCCATAATGTGTGGCGTGAATTTACAAATTTTATTTCCATTTCTTCCTTTTTGATAGTTATTAGAATGAGCAATATAAGCACCTTGTGCTAAACTTGACATTGTTCCCATTATTCTTCACCCTCCTCTTTACCATTTGATAATTCTTTCTCCATTTCCTCAGTTAGTTTAATTTCTTCTTTGTTTTCTTCCATTTTGAAAACCTCCTTATAAAAAATTAATACTGGAAGATTTTTTATTTTTCTTCCAGTATTTTTGAAATACAAGAATTTTGTTCTTGTATTAAATTATTGATTTTTTGCATCATATAATACAGTAGCCGTTCCAATTCCACCTAATGCAGTAACAACAGCTTGTATTACTCCGTTAATGTCTAGTCCTTCAACATGAATAACACATCCAATTATTGAAGCTATAACACCTATTACAATATTTTGAACTGGTATAGGTAGTGTTTCATTCCATCCAAAATGTTTTGATACCTTACCTAAAACGTACGTAAATAGTGTTGTTATAATATAAACTATTAATTGTACAGTCATTTTACACACCTCCTTCTTCTAACTTTTTTTCATATTCTTTTTGTAATTCTTTTACAAAAACCTTTATTGCTCCATTTCCACCTTTATTCATGTATTTTTCTCCACAAACAAGTCTTTCTTCAATAGGGATTTTTTCGTTCATAATATTTTGTTTTAAATCTTCTAATTCTATTTGGTCCATTCTTTCATTTATGTTTTTTATACTATCATCGTGCTTACTTTCTAATTTATCGATTCTATCTAGTACAGGCTTTTGTATCCAATTCAGTATTTTTCCTTTTGTGTATTTATTTACTGCAAAAAAAGCACCAGAAATTGTTACTAATGCACCGTATTATCTCTGCTACATTTTTTATGAATTCCATATTCTATTCCTCCTCTTTTTTATCTTTTGTTGGCCATACCACATTGTATGGAAATCCCTCTTGTTTTGTAATATCTCTTAATTCTTGTCTATACTTTGCCATTTTTCCATTGCAAATATCAGAAAAACCTTCAAAGAATTGTTTTAGACTGTTTATTATATTTGTCATTGATAAATCTGTTGGAAATTTTAATCCTAATCTATCAATACACATTTCTTTATCTGTTTCAGCTAATAGTTCATTTCTTTTTGTTCTTATCTCTGCTGCAACTTCATTGTAATCTTCTTCTTTGGCTTTGTTTAACCAATTTTCAAGATTTCTTTCAATTTCTTCAGCAAGATTTTCTCTATAAGTAACCTCTAATACATATAAATCATAACTATACATTATTTTTGTTGTAGTTTCTTCATTTTCTACATTAGGAATTTCTTGACTTTCTTCTTCTATATTGTCAAAAAAAAGAACGGTACATTTTCCGTTCTCAACATTTTCTATATCGTAACCTTTTTCTGGTCTTATATCGCTGTAGGTTTTTTGTCTCATTTCTAACCACTCCTTTACATTTTTTTAGGCTTATATATGGCCTTACATATTTTTCATTAAATTTATTTGAGTCACAATGTTTTATCCATCCGTAATAACTTAGAACACTACTTGCATCTGTATAGTTTATTGTTCCCTTTTTGTATATCTTTTTTATTCTTCGTTTTATTCGTAAAAAATTTGAACTTCTTAATGTAGTATGTCCTCTATAAAATCGATATCCTATAAAATCTATTGGCCTACTATCTACTTTAAACAAAGTCCAATTTTCTTTTAATTTCAAATGTTCTTTATTTAGATATTCTTCTACTTTATCTTTTATTTTGTGTAATTCCTTTTTATTTCTATGAAATATCAGCATATCATCCATGTATCGAATATAATAAGGTGCTTTCAATTCTTCCTTTATGTAATGATCTAAATTCTGCAGATAAAAATTTGCAAACCATTGTGAAGTGTAATTACCGGATAGGTAATCCTTCCTTTGAACTATCAATTATTATATCTATTAATTCTAATGTTTCTCTTTCCTTAATGATTCGCATAAATTTTCTTTTCAAAATTTCTTTATCTATACTTGGGTAGAATTTTTTAACATCTAATTTTAAACAATACTTTGTATTTTTTCTATCTCTTACTAAAATCTTTTTTATATGTCTTGATGCATAATGTATTCCTCTATTTCTTATTGATGCACAGCAAAATTCGTACATTCCTCTCATAAGTAATGGCTCTATTTGTTGCATTAGTGCCCAGTGTATACATTGGTCTGGATAAAATTTAGGTTTATAAATAACTCTTTCTTTTTTTCTAGTTCCATCATGAATTTTCATTTCAATGTATGGACTTGCTACATAAGTTTTATTCTGCAGCATATTTTGAATTTCTAAAGTGTAACGTTCAAGACTATCATTTATTCTTTTTACACTTTTTCTATCCTTTTTTCCTTTTGATGCATTTAGTATTGCTCTTCTTATATTATCTTTTTCTACAATTAATGGAAATATATTGCTCTTTCTCTTCATAGTTTCTCCTGGTATTTTCTTATTTAGTCTATCGGCTTTTCGCTTAAAAGAAGCTACTAGGTCAATCCAGTTGCGACTTATTTTCAGCAAGGGCTGAGGAAAATGATGTGTAATATTATTTTATTTGAACAAATAAGTAGTCGGGCACCGTAGTTCCAATTCGAATTGCTGGAAGCATTGTTACAATTCCACGCGAAGAAACCGGCTTTCGTCCAATTGTTGTTGAAGTTGCCACCGACGTAAGCTCAAACGGAAAGCCAAAACTCCGGCACCGCACACACCAAATCCCTTAATTTCCACTATTATATACAATTTTTACTAAAATTTTAACTCCTCTACATTATAGGTAACATTAATGGGGGTTGACCACCCCCAAACCCCCGTTTTTTACTGGTATTTAAGAAGTCGAGCACCGTAGTTCCAAGACGAAAAGCTGGAAGCATAGTGACAAGTCCACGCGAAGAAACCGGCTTTCGTCCAAAGGTTGCGGAAGGAGCCACCGACGTAAGCTATCTTGTTTCCTGTTGCGCTCCAGTAGTTATCACAAGTACCTGTCGAAGAACTTCCTGCGCATTCAATAGGTAATGCTACTTCTGGATGTTTTTCATCAAGTCCTAATTTTTTTACATAACTATCAGTAATATCTGAATTTGTATATCCTATTTGTTCATAAGGTATTGTAAATTTATCATCAGCATATTCATCTGGATTTTTACAAATATATGCAATATAATCTTTTATATTTAATCCATCTATATGTTGCCATAAATGACCAAATATATCTTCAATTCCTCTATAATTTACTGGATGATAACTATTATTATTTATAGACCCTGAGGCATTACCTAGTAAATCATTTCCTCCTGTTTTTTGTGCTGACCCCCAAATCACATTATTTACTACGATATTTACTGGATCTCCGTCAAAGTAAATTGCTTTTCCTGTTATTTGACCATCATTATAATCGTCTATTCTTGTTATTTCTCTATTTGCTGCTACACTACTATTCCATGCATCTGTTGCACCTATACAAACTGTCTTTCCTACCCATAAACCTGTACCTACTGAGCTTACTATAATTCTATTTACATTATTTTCTGCAATCAATGCTTTTGCTGTACTAAATGCAATCATTCCATTTCCTAGCATATTTTGTGAATTAAAATGAGCATACTCTACTAAATATAGCATTTGTAATAAGAAGTAATGATAATCTAATAAGCAGAAACCTTCTCCAGTATTTTTTGCATAATTTCTAAAGTTTGCTTTTGTTGTATTGTATCTTGGAACTACTCCACTTCTTGAATGTGCTACTATTGTTCCTTCCTCATCTGTTGTACTTAATAAATAAGCACCTACGAAGAATTCTTCTGATTTTTTATATCCTGCTCTTGCATAATCAGCTATGTAAATATATTCATACACATTTCCAAATTCGTCTGGTACTCTTTCTCTTTTCCACCAAAATTCAGGAATTTTAACCATAACTTCGCCATTGCTTCCATCTGCTTTATAACCTGTTTCTCCATAATATGCTAAAACTTGACCCGTTACTGGATCTACATTACATCTTCTGATATCTGACCATGGATAACAATTATCAAAATCATTTGCTACTTCACTTCCGTTCTTTGTAGCATTAGCTTTTAAACCTTCAGCATCTCCTATTCTTGTCCAACTAGCTATTGTATTATCAGTAAATAATCTTTTTACACCATAATTTTTTCCACTATATAATTTTGCATTTGCTAGTGCTGTTTCAAGTTCATCCTCTGTTACATAGATTTGACTACTATCTAATGTAATTTGAACATTTGAAGCATTATCTACTGTAACTACTACATTTATTTTTTTCTGTACTATTTCAGATATCGAATTATTTACATATTCTGCATTATTTCCAGCATAAGCATAAGCAAATAATATTTCTTGTTTTGTATCAGGATCTAATGCAAAAATCCCTAATTCTCTAAAATAAAAAGCACTACTAGCATCTGTATTCTTAAATACAAATCCAATAGTTGCTTGTGTTTTACTCGTTTGTTCTACTCTAGTAATATCAATTGACATTACTTCCTTTACTAATGATGTTCTAGCCTTTATTGCGTTTATACTTGAGTCTGACAATGTTCCGCTTCCTAATTTAGCAACAGTAAACTTTAATTTTTTTCCAACTATTGTCTTTGCTGCTAATTGAGCACCAGCAGTTGTAATATAAATATTATTAAAACCTGCCATTATCTTATTCCTCCTTTAAATTCATATTTTCTTTTTGTATTACACTTGATGCAATATAACTATTATTATTTATTGTTGATTCTTCAATTATGATAGAATTATCTATAATAATTGTTTCATTTTCTTTTTGTACTATTGTTCCTCCAATTTCTTCATTTTGTATTATATTTTCTGTTTCTTCTATAATTGAATTATCAATAGTCATTTTATTTGCTTCTATTTGAGTAATTACCATACCTACTTCTGCATTATTATTAATTTCTTCATTTTTTTCTATTATTGATGTATCTATTATTAATGTATCAAATTCTTCTTGAACTACTACGGCACCCATATTATAATCGCTCTTAGCAATTAATCTAAAACTTTGTTGCATATTTGCTGGTAACTTATCGTAAAAACTTGCTATAAGAATATCAGCAACTTCTGAGTATATTCCATTTATGACTATTTCTATTGTATAATTATCATAATCTATATTTATTTTAAATCCATTCTTTCCAAAGTTTTCTTCTAATTGACTATAAAGCCATTTATATGTAAAAGGCACTCTACTATTTATTTTTGTAAGTATTGCTGCTCTTCTTGCTTCTATATTTTCACTTGCAGTTTTAATTCCATAAATCTTTTCATATCTATCTAATCCAAAACTACTAGCTAATTTTACTATAACTTCTGTTAACAATAAATTCATATTTGTTTCTAAATTATTTAATTCTATATCTTCTGCATCGAATATTCTATTATATTCTCTAACACCTTGTAAAAATGGAGGCATATAATTTATAAGTTTACTCATTGTTCACGCACCTCCACTTTTCCAAGTACAGGTAAGTATTCTTGTGTTATTTCTAAATTACTTGCTTGACCATTGATAGTTGTAGTAGAAACATCTAACACCCCATCAACATTTAATATGGTTGATTCTATTTGTGAAATTCTTATTATCAGACTACTACTGTCTTCCCAAGCTTTTCTTAAGCCTAGTAAATAATTATTAATTGCATCTACTATTCTTTGTTGTACTGTCTCCAATACTGATCCACTTGACAATGTTATTTTTGTGCTTACATTTATATTTGTTTCGCTTGGTGTTACAATCGTAACTTTATGTCCTATTGGTGCAAGTCCTGTTCCTTCATCTGTTAAATTAGGACAAATGGCTATCTGTACATTTTCTAATAATACTTTACTTGCTACATTATAATCAGAATTTATTATAATGAGTTTTACTGTACCTCCACCATTCCAAACTGGAATAACTTTAACACCTCCGACACCATCTAATGCTTTTGTCTTTTCTTTGTAATCTTCAATGTTTCCAGCAAATGCTACATCATTTGAAACAGCTAAATACCTTGCTCTTAATGTATCATCGTCTTCTTCATCTTCTCCTGGAATTAAAAGTTCTGTCAATATTGCTCTTCCTAATTCATCAATGTAATCTACAGGAATTAAATCTCCAGTAACATTATTTCCACCTACACCAGTTGATTCGCATTGTACTTGATAAATTCCATCAGATATTTTTGCAATTACGCTCCAGTATAAATCTCCACATGTAAATCTACTTCCAATTTCTACATCCATTAAATTGCTATTTTCGTTATAGAAACTTCCTTGCTTTATTGCTGCCGTTGCTGGTTTTCTTTTTACTCCTATCTGATTGCATAATCTATCGAGATATTCACCTACAGATGTGTCTACAAATACTAAATTAATAGCATTTTGTAACCATATATAATTTTCTGCTAATTCTGCAGCTGCAGGTGCTAATGCGTCATAAATTATTGAGCCTTCTCTCTTATCCATTGTATCTGGTACGGTGTCAAGCATTCTTCCTAGTATAGCTTCAAAAGTATAGTTTTCTTCATCAAACACTATATACTCACCACCTTTTCTATTTCAGCAACACCCTCTACGGATGTTACCTTGAATTTTGTTGTTACAATGTTTTCCTTTATTGAAAATTCAAAATCTGTAACATCTTCTATTCTGTCATCTTGCATTAATGCTTCTTTTATTACTCTTTCAAGTTCTGGTATTACTAATGTTGTTTCTTCTCCAATTAAATTTTTTATTTCAACACCATAATTCCATGAATAAATTAAATAATCATATCTTTCTGTATTTAGTATTTTGTAGATTGCTTGTTTCAATGCTTCAATACCATCACAGTATCCTACAATTATATTTTTTTCTATATCTAGCTTATATGTTTTAGTAGGTTGGGTAATTATATCAAAATCTTCTTGTAAATCATCTTGTACACTTGGTATCATATCATCACCCCTTAATAAATTTTATCTAAGACAACATATTTTTGACCTCCATGTTGCCTTATTAAAATTACTTTATCTCCACTCTTTAATGCATTATGTATTGTCAATGACTTTCTTCCTGATATTCCATGTGCATGAGATAGATTGATATTCTTTTGTTGTACACTAACATCAGAACTCGTATTATTAGTTATTGATACAGAAATACTATCGGGATTTGGACTAACAGATGCTTTTGAACTCACAGAAACTTCACTACTTGCATCATGAGAGTGATTTGCATTTAAACTTCTTGTTTCTGTGCTCCAATCCATGCTTACATCTACTTCAT
>CANCZH010000009.1 GCA_947382445.1 uncultured Clostridium sp.
GTACAAATGAAAATATTATCAAATTTAGAGATTATTTAAATGATAATGGAATTGTGGCTACAATAAGAAGAGAACTAGGCTCAGATATTGATGCTGCTTGTGGTCAACTTAGAAGAGCAGAATTAAAAAAGGAGTAATTAATGAAAGTATTTACTAAAACAGATATAGGAAGAAATAGAAGTATGAATCAAGACAGCTTGCTTGTATCTGAAAATAATGATAATGGATTAAATCTTTATATTTTAGCAGATGGAATGGGAGGATATAAAGGTGGCGAAATAGCAAGTAAAGTTGCAATAACTGCTGTAAATAAATTTATAACGCAAGAATTTGATGAAATTCAAAAAGATAAACAATCTATTTTGAATCTAGTGGAAGATGCAATAGAATTTGCTAATTCAGCTATTTTTGAGGAATCGGAGCAAGATGAAGAGTTGCAAGATATGGGAACAACATTAGAAGTTGTTTTAATATATAAAGGCGGAATTTATATAGGGCATATTGGTGATAGTAGAATTTATAGAATTCGAAAAAATAAAATGAGGAAAATTACAACAGACCATAGCTATGTTGAGAAATTAATTCAAGATGGTGAAATTACTAGGGAAGAAGCATATAATCATCCTAAAAAGAATTTACTTATAAAAGCATTAGGTACTGATAAAGAAGCTGAACCAGATATAATTTATACAGTATTGAATAAGAATGATGTAATAATAATGTGTTCAGACGGATTGACTAATATGGTAAGAGAAGAAAAAATATTAGATATAGTAAAGAATAATACAGAAGATATGACAGGAATATTAGTTGATGAAGCAAATTTTGCAGGTGGATTAGATAATATTACTGTTATAGTTATTGATAATAGATAGAATTTTAAAATGGTAAGAAAATCGTTTATAAAATTAAGGGAGAGAAAATAATATGAATCTAATAGGGAGAATGCTAGCAAATAGGTATGAAATATTAGAAAAAATAGGTAATGGTGGCATGGCAACTGTGTATAAAGCTAAATGTCATGTTTTAAACAGATTTGTAGCAGTAAAAGTATTAAAAGAAGAATTTATTACAGATATTGAATTTATTAAAAGATTTAAATCAGAAGCCCAAACAGCAGCAAGTTTAACGCATCCTAATATAGTTTCAATTTATGATGTAGGTAATGAAGGTGATGTTTACTACATTGTTATGGAATTAATTCAAGGAAAAACTTTAAAAGAGATAATTGTTGAAGATGGTAAATTATCTTGGAAATGGTCTGTAAATATTGCAATTCAAATTGCTTCTGCATTAGAAACAGCACATAAAAATAATTTAATACATAGAGACATAAAACCACATAATATTATTATTACAGAAGATGGGATGGCTAAAGTTACTGATTTTGGTATTGCAAAAGCAGTTTCAAATTCTACAATAACTGCATTTGGTACAACAATTGGTTCAGTACATTATTTTTCACCAGAACACGCAAAAGGTGGAATTACTAATGCAAAATCAGACATATATTCACTTGGAATAGTAATGTATGAAATGCTTACAGGAAGAGTTCCTTTTGACGCAGATACACCAGTATCAGTTGCATTAATGCAAGTGCAAGAAGAACCTATTGAACCTAAAAAGTTAAATCCACAAATTCCTATAAGTGTTAATAATATAATTTTAAAGGCCATGCAAAAAGAGCCAGAAGATAGATATCAAAATGCTACTGATATGCTTATAGATTTAAGTACTGCATTAAAAAGGCCTGATGATGATTTTGTTAAGCTAAATAAAAAATTTGATACACTTCAAACTCAAAAATTGTCAACTCTTTACGATATTGATAATAAAGTTCGTAAAGATGACGAAGAAGATGAGGATGAAATAGAAGAAAAAACACGAAATCAAAAAAATAAAAAAGGTGTTATAGGATTTTTACAAGAACATATAATTATTTCTTTCCTTTTAATAGGTGTAATTTTATTTTCAGTTGCACTTGGAGGGACAGTTCTATTTATGAATTTAACTAAATCTAAAGATGCTCAGATACCTAATTTAGTTATGAATTCAAATGGAACAAGATACAATGAGCAACAAGCTGTTTCAATATATAATGAAACTGATTTTAAAAAGAAAAATGATTTAAAAATAGAATATATTGAAGATGAAAACAGTAACGAAGCAATTGAGCCAGGTCAAGTTATAAAACAAGAACCAGTATATAAAGCAAATTATAAAATAAAAGTTAAAGACCAAATTACTATATATGTAAAAAAAGCAAGAGAGGCTAAGTCTCTTAAAATGATTGATTTAACAGGAAAAACTAAAGAAGAAGCTGAAAAACAATTAAAAGATTTAGGATATGTTGGAACAATCAAGTATGAAGAAGAAAAAAGTGAAACATTAAAAGAAGGGCTAATAATAAAACAAAGTATTCAAAAAGATATTGAATTTAAAGATGATGTAGAAGTTGTTATTACTGTAAGTTCTGGAAGTTCAAAGATTGATGTTCCTAATACTTTGGGAAAAGTAGAGGCTGCTGCTATAACAGAGCTTGAGACAGCTGGATTTAAAGTAAAAACTGAATATACAGAAGATACGAATAAATCAGATGGTGTTGTTTTAAAACAAGATATTACAAGTAAAGCAGAACCAGAATCAACTATTACTATTACAGTAAATAAAGTAACAAAAGAAACTTCAATACATGTTACTGTTGATCTTTCTAAATATTTAGAAGCACCAAAAAAAGAAAATAATTCAACTGAAAAAGACTCAAAAGATACTACCAATACTACAACTACTGAGGTTCCAGAGCCAGAAGAACATACAATAACAATACAAGTTGATGATAGTGCTCCTAAAAAGTCTAAATCAGGAACATATTCAGATAAATTGTCTTGGGATATTCAAGGAAAAGGAAATGGGCATGTAGTAAAATTACTTATAGATGGTGAAGAAAATGATAGAATAAGTGATGTAGATTTTAGTTTAGTAACATCTTTATCATTTCCAAAATAAATAACAGCAATAGGCATGTTAATTATGAAACATGCCTTTATTGTATAATATTAGGAGGAATTTATATGGTAGAAGTATCAGTATCAACACTTGATGTAAAAGAAGAAAATGCAGTAAATACATTTTATAATGTAGAAACAGCTAAAATAGATTATTTTCATATAGATGTTATGGATGGAAAATTTGTTGAAAGAAATAATCTAGAACAAATGAAAGATTATGCTTTAAAAATTCATACAATTTGTATGACACCATTAGATGTACATTTAATGGTCAAAAATCCAAAAGAAGTAATAGAAGAATTCATTGACCAAGAACCTAATAGAATAACTTTTCATTTAGAAGCATGCAGAAATAAAGATGAAGTTTTAAGTATTAGTAGATATTTAATTGATAATGGAATAAAAGTAGGTATTGCAATTAGTCCAGATACTGAAATTGAAAAAATATATGAATTTTTACCATATATACACATGGTTTTAGTTATGACAGTAGTACCTGGAAAAGGGGGACAAGGTCTTATTCCAGAAACACTTGATAAAGTAAGAGAATTAAGAAAATATTGTAATGAAAATGACTTTGATATAGATATAGAAGTTGATGGTGGAATTAATGATGTTACATGCAAAGAAGCTATGAGAGCTGGTGCTAATATATTAGTTGCAGGTAGCTATATTTGGAAATCTGATGATTATAAAACTGCTGTAAGCAGATTAAAGGAGGAATAAAAATGAAGAAAAAATGTATTTTACTTCTTAGTGTAATAGTATTAATGATGATATTAATACCTAGCGTAAAGGCAACAGATGAAGAGGTTTCTCATGATGATGAGATAATGCTTATAAACGAAACTAATTCTTATGATGATGAGGTAATGCCTATAAATGAGAAAGCAAGAGATATTGAGTTTATTGAAAAAGACAGTATAAATGAGGATGTTTATAGTGTTAGTGAAAGTTTAGAAAAGAAAAGTGAAATTGTAAATGGTAATATGTATTTATTTACAAATAGTGTTTATATTGAAAATGAGATAATAAATGGTGATTTATATATTTGTGCAAGTACTGTAAAAATAGACAATAGTACACTAATAAATGGTAATGTATATATATGTGCTATGAATGTTAAAATAGATGCTAATATTACAAGAGGAATATATGTATGTGCAAAAGATGTTATTTTTGATGAGAATACATCAGTTCAATATGATGCAAACATTTTTGCAGAACGTGTAATTATCAAAGGTTCTTTTGATAGACAAGTTAATACTTGTGTAGATAATTTAGAAATTAGTAATACTGCTAATATTAGAGGAAATTTAAATTATATATCTGATAAGGAAGCTAAAATAGAAGATAAGGCAATTATAGCCAATATTAATTTTGCTAAACAAGAAATAAAAAAAGAAACAGTCTTAGATATAGTATATAAATATGTTTTAAAATTTACTAAATATTTTGTATTAACATTTGGAATATTTATATTTATGATGAAAGTATTACCAAACTTTATCAATAATTCTAGAAAATATATAGGAATTAGTTCATTTGGATTAGGAATTTTAGCAATAATTTTAATGCCAATAATTTTTATTGGTATGATGTTAATAAAATTTACAGCAAGCTTAGCTATACTTGGAGTAGTAGTTTTTATTGCAATGCTATTAGTAGCAATAACAATTACAAATATTTCTATTGCATCAGCAATTTCTAATAAATGTGAGAAATTAAAATTACCAATTAGTGTAGTTTTAACTGCAATTGTTTCTTGGATTATTTACCAAATACCTTTTATTGGAGGAATTATAGCTTTTATTATGATAGCAACAGGTGTTGGAATTGTAATTAAATATTTATTTATTAAACAGGACTAGTAGAATAAAAGAAGTTCGGATAACTTTCTTATAATATAAAAAATCCCTATTTAGTTTATATACTAAATAGGGGATTTTTTTTCATAATAAATGCAGTCATTTTCTGAGTTTAGCTTTGTGTTTTTTATAGTTTCAAAACTACAAAATCCATTTTCTTGATAGACACAATCATAAGAACAATTAATATTTGTCAAGTTACATACACCTCTTTAATAAGTATTATATGTAAATAATTAGTTCCTATACTTGTTTTTTATATTCATTACAATATTGTTTTACTGGGCAATTTTTACAATTTGGATTTCGTGCAATACATGTAGCTCTTCCATGCCAAACAAATAAATGATTTACATCTTTCCAATATTCTTTTTTAAATTGTTTTAATAAATCTTTTTCAATTTTTTCTGGGTCAGATTCAGATGAAAATCCGATTTTATTTGAGATTCTTTTTGCATGTGTATCAACAGCAATTCCTTGCGGGTCATTAAATGCCTCTAACATAATAACATTTGCACTTTTTCTACCAACACCAGGAAGGGACATAAGTTCATTCATATTATTTGGAACTTGTGAATTATATTGATTAACTAGTTTTTTACTACATGCTAATGCATTTTTTGCTTTGTTTTTATAGAAACCACATGGATGAATAAGTTCTTCTAATAATTTAATATCCATTTTTGCCATTTTTTCAGGTGTTCCATAATCTTTAAATAGAGTAGGAGTAGTTTTATTTACTCTTTCATCTGTACATTGAGCCGATAACATTACTGCAATTACCATTTGAAATGGAGTTTTAAAATCCAGACTACATGTTGCTTCTGGGTAATATTTTTTTAGAATTTCTATTATTTCTGTTGCTTCTTTTTGTGTTTTCATATTATACCTCTAATTTTATTAATATTTTTAATAACAATATTATACAATAAATAATATAATATATAAAGAGATAGGGGGAAAAAGCAATGCTTAGAGGTTTAAAAAAGACAATTGCTGTATGCTTAATTGGTTTTGGGGTTGGAACAATAATGGTATTATTACTTCCTGTTACATGGTGGCTTGTTATAGTTGGAATTACTGTTATTGCCATTGGAATTATTTGGCTATCTTGCTAGATAAATAGTTTAGAAAGGAAAGATATTTATGAAAGTTGTAGTAAAGAAATCTCCGAGATTCTTAAGAGGATTTTTAAAACTTATTTTTGGAATAAAAAATACATAAGAAAAAAGTGAGGTAATTTTTATTACCTCACAATTTATTTTTAATTTAATTATGCTCTATTTACTTTTCCTGAACGTAAGCATTTAGCACATACTGTTATTCTTTTTGGTTGCCCATCAACTATTGCTTTTACTGTTCTTAAATTTGGTTTAAATGTTCTTGTAGATCTTTTACTTATGTGAGAACGAGTAATGCTTAATTGATTTCCGAAAATTTATATTTTTATCACAAATTGCACATTTTGCCATGACTTCATGCACCTCCATTTTATTTATTAGACTGACTATGGATTAATATAACATAGATTTTATAAAAAAACAAGAGGTTTAGAGAAAAAAGTTGTATTATACTTAAAATTTAATGGACAACCTATTAATATTAATGTTAAAATTAATAAGTAAAGAACAATTTATAGGAGATAGAATGAAAAAGAAAATAATTGTTATAATGATTGCAATATTAACAGTAATAGTGTTAATTTCAAGTTTAATTGCTTTAAAGGAATATAGAGAAAAGAAAAATCAAGAAGAAATAGATTCATCAACTCATGGTGTAGTAATTGCTGAATATACTCAGTTTTATGCAAAACCTCAAACTGATAATGTTAGACAATTGCGTTTATTAAAAAAGTCCGAAAACCTATATATATTAGATGAATTTGAGAGTAATGGTATTGAGTGGTATAAGGTAAAAGTTGATGAAAAAATAAATGGTTATGTTAGAGCATCAGATGTTGAATATTATAAAGAAGTGAATAAAGAGAAAGTTTTAGTTTCAGATGTTTCTCAATTTAATATGGGAGAAGATTTTGAAACTCTTGAAGATTATGAAGTTTTTTTACTTGAAAATAAAATTAATTATGTTTATATAAGAGCTGGCGGAAGAGGTTATGGAGCTAAGGGAAATTTTTATGAAGATACTGAATATCAAAAATATATTGAAGCTTGTGAGTATTTAAAAATTCCATATGGTTTTTACTTCTTAGAAGAAGCTCTTAATGAAGAAGAAATTGATGAAGAAGTTACATTTATTCAAGAATTTTTAGATAAGCATTCAGGAAAGTATTATAAATTGCCTATCGCACTTGATATTGAGAAACATGATGGAAAAGGTAGAGCTGATGATATTTGGAATGATAGAGCAGAACTTGTTCAAAAAATTATTGATAAGTTAAATAAAAAGAAAATAGAAAATATTGTTTATACTAATGCTCAGACTGCTAATTTATATCTAAGTTCATTAGATACTAAATTTTGGCTGGCATATTATCCAGAAGATGAGAAGATTCCAGATTACTGGTATTTTGATACTAAACAAGATGGTGCTAGCAATATGGAACTGTACAAAAAGACTATTGGATGGCAATTTAGTGAAACTGGTGCAGGTGATGATGTTATACAAAGAGTTGATTTGTCTTTATTTAAAAAGAATTTTTATAAGTAGCGAAAACAGGAGTGTCATTTTATAAGATGTTGCTCCTGTTTTAAATTAATTATATAAAACTATTTTTTACTTTTATAAAGTGTAACTTTTGGTAAAAAGATGTGTATTACTTAATGAAAATGCAAATTTGCTTTTAAATATTAAATATTGCAACATGGAGGAAATATTTTGAGTGATTTATTAAGAAATGAACTAAAAAAGATGAACGATATTGAATTATATATTTCTTTTCTAAATGGAAATGATGAGTCTTTTAATGAGATTATACATAGGTATAGAAAAATGCTTATATCATTTATTATTAGATATGTAGGTAGTATAGAAGTGGCAGAAGATTTGGCACAAGATACTTTTGTATATATATTAATGCACAGAGATGAGTATAATTCTAAGGTTACTAGTTTAAAATCTTATTTATTTCTTATTGCAAAATGTAGAGCAATAAATTATTTGAGAAAAAAGAAGAGTGTAACTTATGTGTCTGAAGATTACATAGCTAATATACAAGATAAGCTGGATTTAGATGAGGAACTACTTAGAAAAGATAATAAAAAAGAAGTGTATTCTGTATTAAATAAGTTAAAAAAAGAGTATAGGATGGTAATTTATTTAAGAGATATACAAGATTTTCAATATAAAGAAATTTCAGAGATCTTAAATATAACGCTTCCGCAAACTAAAATATTGATACATAGAGCAAGAAAGAAGATGGGTAGAATTTTGAGAGAGGAGGGAAAAATATGTTAAATGATAATGAGTTTATTGAAAGAGTTTGGAGTAAATATGAAGTTTATTCTAAAAGACAGGATATGAAGAAAGATAAATTTTTTACTGGAAAATTATATAGAAATGTACATAATATGCTAGTTTTAAAAACGTGTGCATTGTTTATGCTTGTAGTTATTGCTACTGCATTAATTGGCGGTGGAACATATGCTGTGATAAATGATATTGTTAAACCTAAAATAGAGTTTATTGAAGAAGACGCAGAAATAGAGGATTCAAACAGTTTGGGATATAATTATGATAGTTATGCAGAAGGCATGGAATATCTAGTAGAATCAGAAATTTATTATAAGAAAATTAGTAACTATGAAGAATATATTAAATATAAAAAATCTTATAATAATTTTATTGACATGCAGGAAAATGAATTTGAAGAATATTTTTTATTGATTTTTCTGACACGTGTTATTAGTAGTACTAATAAAAATGGTTTATATGTTGATTATGTAGATGTAACTGAAGATACTATTTATGTAGATTTAGGAAAAAAAGAATATAAAGATAATCCTCTTGTGTTTGTGAAATTAGAAAAGGAAAATGATAGAGAAAATATTGAAGTTAAATTTTTAGAGAAAGAACCTATAATGACTAATTATGTTGCAAGAGATGAGTTACCAGAAGATTATAGTTTGGAACAAGCAAAAGCGGATAATTGTGTTGTTATAGAAAATTGGAGATTTACAGCAAGACAAAATGGCTTAAAGGAATTTATTAATAGTACTGAAAACGGTACTAATGGTGATATAAGGATAATTGAAGATAGTTATTATGGAATTATAATAACAGATATAGAATTTAGAGATGGAGAATATATTGTTTGCATTGATAGATCACATATGGCTATGCCATATGAAAATCAAAGAATCCGAATATATTTTACATCAGAAAAATTTGAATTTGAAGATTTATCTGAAAGAAAATCAGAATTTACAGAGAGTTATTATTTAAAATCTAAAGAATCTTATTTAGGAATAGCTTATTATATAAAAAATTAACTAATTTTAACTTTTATTGCATTGAAAAATTAAATTTACTAAAATATGTATACTCGATATTTATATTGAGTATGCATAATCGTTAGACAAAATACGAAAATGGTTATGTATGAAAATGATAGAGAAGAATATATTTTAGTGACTTATGGAGGGTCAAAATATGATTAAGAAATCGAGTTTTTTAAAACGGTTTGTTGCTTTTTTAATTGCACTTACAATGATGTTTGGTTCTTTTTCTTATGTTTATGCTGCTGGTCAATATGATTTATATGGATTTGCTATTGCTTTAAATGAAGCTACGGTTTATCTTGGTGGACCAGGAAGCGGAAGTACTGGAAAGATTTTTAAAGGTGAAGGTGTTACTGTTTTAAATGATGCACAGATATATGGAGATTCAAAAGGTAGTACATACTATAAAATCGAGTATAGTACTATTAATGGTCCAAAGTGTGGATATGTCGGAACAAGTAACATTATATGCTTTCCAGCAACTACAGCAGTAACTATTTTACAAACAAGTAGTGTCTGGTATTGGCCAGATACAAATAAATTTCAAACAATAGGTACTGTTTATCAAGGAGAAAGAGTTGTTTTACTAGGAGTAGGTAATGGCTGGTGTTATATTGAATATAATACTAATAGCGGCAGGAAACGTGGGTATGTTTCTAAATCTTGCATAGGTTCAGATAAAGGGATAACATCGTCATGGCCACAATATCGTGAAACTAAAAATCTTGATAAAGCATATGATGTTTATGCTGGTCCATCTAGACAATATGTACGAGTTGGTTCTGTAAGTAAGGGAGAATTAGTGGATTTTCTAGATTTTGCTCCTGGTAGTTATCATGGAAACACAAAAACTCAGTATATTGCTTATAATGTGCCTGGTCAAAAGATGAAGGCAGGATATATAATAATAAGTGAATAATAGACAGATTTGCTAGTTATCTTATTTTAATTGCAACTAATAATAAAAAATTTTTCTCTATCATTTTAAATAGGTGCGCTACTTCAGGCACCTCTTTTTTATGTTAAATTTTCTAATACAGCTTGAATAATTTCTTTTGTAGATGGTTTTTCAATTATTTTTCTATGCAAATAATTTTCTAATACCTGTTCTTCGCAATTATTATAACTTTGAAGAATAGCATTATATATATTTAGCTTTACTGCTGTATTATTTGTATTATATTTTACAGATAACATAGAATAAATATATTTATCTAAGTTAGTAATTAAAAAATTGTTTTCATAAACTGAATAAATAGCATCAACCAAAAAATGTGTTCCAAAGTGTGATGGATTACATGAAATATTTATTAGTTCTTTCATTATTTGTTTTCTTATTAAATCTTTTTTCGACATTTTTCTACCTCCTAATTATTTATTACATATAACATGGAAAAAAGTTACAGTAATAAATTACATTTTTTGAAAAAATGTCAATAAAAGTGTTAAAAAATAAAAAGCAGTTCAATGACTGCTTTTATTGTATTATCTAAATAGACAGAACCACCTATCTAAAATTCTTTTAGTCATATTAAAAAATGTGATTTTATCTATTGATTTGTCTGCGACTAAGTTAGTTTTTCCTGTAATTTCTCCATCAATTTTAAAAACAACTTCTCCTAAAACTTGCCCTTCAGAAACAGGAGCTTCAATGTTTTCATTTATAATAACTTCTTGTTGGATATTAAGTTCACCTTTTTGCTTCATAACTTTTCCTGTTGTATCACTGTATTTAAGTGAAACAGTATCTTCTGTTCCTTTTCCAATATTAACTTGTGTTACATTTTCTCCAGCACTACTGAATTTTTTATATTGGTAGTTACTGAATCCATAGTCTAATAATTTTTTAGCACAACTGAATCTGTCTTTTGTTGTTGGAGCTCTCATTACAACTGCAATTAAAGATAAGTCATTTCTAGTAGCACTTGCAGATAAATTAAATAATGCAAGAGATGTAGAACCAGTTTTTAAACCAGTTGCGCCCTCATAATTTTTGATTAGTTTATTTGTATTAACAAGCCCAGATTTCCCATCTCTTAGGCTATCCATCCAAATAGTAGTGTATCTAGTAATATCAGGATGCTTACTTAGAAGTTCTCTAGACATAATTGAAATATCATAACTAGAAGTTTCATGACCATCTACATCAATACCATGACAATTTTTAAAAGTAGTATCATTCATTCCTAGTTCTTTTGCTCTTTGATTCATTCTATCAACAAAAACTTCTTCACTACCACAGATATGTTCAGCCATGGCAACTGTGCAGTCATTTGCAGAAACTACGCAAATTGCTTTTAACATTTCGTCAACAGTAAGAGATTCTCTTGGGTCAAGCCATATTTGTGAGCCACCCATATTAGAAGCATTTTCACTACAAGTTACTTTATCTTGATAAGATAATTTTCCAGAATCGATTTCTTCCATTATAAGCAGAATAGACATTACTTTAGTAACACTTGCAGGACGTAGTTTTTCATGAGCATTATGTTCATATAAGACTTCACCAGTATCTTGTGAAATTAAAATTGCAGATTCACAATTAAGTTCCATGAAATTTTCTTGTGCTTCACCAGAAGCAGTTTCAACTATGGAGTTTTCGGACCATGTCGGAATCGTAATATACTCAGCTTTTGATACACTCATAAATAAAAAACATATACATAAACTCAAAATAATCTTTTTTTTCATACATTTCTCCTCAATATTTTTTTATATATGTATATGCCTTAGATTTATTTTAATTCTTCTAATCTTTGTAAAAAAATTACATTTTCTTGATATTAGTAATCTTTTGATATAAACTATAAAAGTATTTGCTAAAAGTGTAACATTAGTTACATAAAGTTGTTTTATAAATTAGATATAGAAGTAAATATAGAAAAATTAGAAAGAAGAGAAGAAATATGGCATTTACATCATTTAATTATTTGATATTTTTTACAATATCTTGTTTTGTTTATTTTTTACTTAATAAAAAGTTAAAAATTTATTGGTTATTAATATGTAGTTATTATTTTTATATGAGCTGGAATGCTAAGTATGCTTTACTAATGTTATTTTCAACAGGAATTACATATCTTAGTGGTATTTTAATAGGGAAGAGTAAAACTCAGAAAAAAAAGAAAATGTGGGTTGCTATTTCTGTAATAATTAACTTATCTATTTTGCTAGTGTTTAAGTATTATACTTTCCTTATAGATATTGTTAATAGCTTATTTAGTAAGATAAATTTAATTCAATTGCCAGAGTCACTTAATTTGCTATTACCAGTTGGAATAAGTTTTTATACTTTTCAAGCACTTAGTTATACAATTGATGTGTATAGAAATGATGTGGAAATTGAGAAGAATTTTGCTAAATATGCGTTATTTGTTTCATTTTTCCCACAATTAGTTGCAGGACCAATTGAAAAATCAAAAGATTTATTGAAGCAGTTTGACGTCCAACATAAATTTGAATGGGATAATGTAAAAAATGGACTTTTACTAATTGGAATAGGTGTATTTTATAAATTAGTAATTTCAGACCGTGCAGCAATTGGAGTAAATGCTGTTTATAATAATGTTAATGGATTTTTAGATGGTGGGGGATTTTATTTTATTATTGCAACTATATTGTTTGCTATTCAGATATATTTTGATTTTAATGCTTATTCGACTATTGCTAAAGGTAGTGCTAAGGTTTTGGGATATGATTTAATGACTAATTTTAATAAGCCTTATTTTGCTACTTCTATTAAAGATTTTTGGAGAAGATGGCATATATCTTTAAGTTCATGGTTTAAAGAGTATTTATACTTTCCTCTTGGTGGAAGCAGAAAAGGTTTTTGGAGAACTCAATTAAATTTATTTATTGTATTTTTAGTCAGTGGTTTGTGGCATGGTGCTGCTTTAACTTTTGTTATATGGGGATGTATTCATGGAATATATCAGATAATAGGAAATTGTATTAGAAAAGTTGTTAAAGAAAATAAATTAAGCAAAACTATTTTATTTAAAACTATGCAAGTAGTAGTTACATTTATATTAGTTGATTTTGCTTGGATATTTTTTAGAGCCAATAGTGTAAGTGATGCATTCACTGTTATTTCGCATTTATTTGATTTTGGAAAAGAAATATCAATATGTTATTTAGGATTCCAGTCAAGAGGTGCTAAGATTTTAATTGCTTCTGTTTTAATTACTTTTATATTAGAATTATTGTCATTAAAGTTTGATTTAAAAAAATGGTTAAAAAATAGAAATATTTTTATTAGATGGAGCTTTTATTATATTTTGATTTTTGCGATAGTTATTTTTGGAATATATGGTCCAGGATATTCTGCACAAGAATTTATATATTTTCAATTTTAATTTGTAGTAGGAGATATAGATATGAAAAATGTTATTAAAGCAGTTGTTTTTATTTTAATATTTTGTGTGATACTAAAAGTTTGTAGTGATATATTTGTTTTAAAAGGTAATACTTATGGAAGTGATGTTACTTCCTTTTATCAACTTGAGAAGAATTCACTTGATGTAATATTTTTTGGTTCATCACATAGTTATGCAAGTTTTTCACCAGATATAATCGAAGAGAAAACTGGGATGAAGTCATATAATTTTGCAACTCAAAGACAACCAATTTATATTACTTATTATTATATGGTTGAGGCTTTAAAAACTCAGAAACCAAAGTATTTTGTTTTAGAAACTAGAATGTTTTCAGAGGATAAGGAATACTGGGAAGAAGGAGTTACTCGTGATGCTTTAGATAAAATGAAAATGTCAAAAAATAAATTTAATGCAATAAATAGTAGTGTAGAAGATAGAAAAGAGAGAATTTCATATTATTTTAATATTATAAAATATCATTCTAGATATGAAGATATAACAAAAGCTGAGATTATATCAGCTCTTAAGAGAGAAAGTATTCAAAATAGAGGTTTTAAGGATTTGCCAGTAACTAGTGATATTATTATTAATAATGATGGATTACTTGATATTACTGAAAAACAAAATCTATCTGATAAAAATTTATTGTACTTGAATAAGATGATAGAACTTGCTAAGAAAAATAATGTTACTTTAGTTTTTACTAAAGCTCCTAATCAACTAAAAGAAGATGAAGTTAAGAAATATAATACAGTAAAAGAGATTGCTGAGGAGAATGGTTTAGATTTTATAGATTATAATACTAAATTTGCTGATTTAGGATTAGTAAATGAAGAAGATTTTTTTGATGATGGTCATGTTTCTTATAGAGGTGCTGTTAAAGTTAGTAATGATTTTTCAAATTATTTGATAAATAAGCAAAACATGGAGAAGTAAGGAATTGACAAATTAATAAAATGTGTTTATAATATATGGTGTAACTTTATTGAAAGGAGACTTATATGTTAGCTAAATCGTGGAAAAAAATTGGTTTTTTAATTTTAATAGTTGCTTGTTTATTTAATATTACTTCAAAGTTAGTTAAAAGAGTGTCTTTCAATGACAATGTTAAGAGTACAGTTTCAAACACTGTAGACTCTGTGGTTACTCAAGTTAAAGATACAGGAAAAAGCATAACTAAAAATAAGTAAAGGTATTGAAAAAGTTTTTTAGTTGTGGTATTATATTAAAGATTTGTTTAAGATAAGTAAGGAAGAGGTGAATTACATGAAAGAAGGAATACATCCAAATTATGAAGCAGCTACTATTACATGTGCATGTGGAAACGTTATGGAAACAAGTTCAACAAAACAAGATATGAAAGTTGATATTTGTTCAAAATGCCATCCATATTGGACAGGAAACTTAAAAAGAGAAACTACTGGTGGTAGAGCTGATAAATTTAAGAAAAAATACGGATTACAATAATAAAGATGAACTATGTTTTAAACATAGTTTATTTTTATTCTAAGGAGAGAGTTATGGAAGAGGAGATAAAATTAGCAATTAATGCACGCAAAAAGGCTCACTGTGATATTTATAAAGTAGGTGCTTTACTTAAAATGAAAAGTGGTAAGTATTATACTGGTTGTAATATAGATAATCAAGGGATTTTATCTATTTGTGCTGAAAGAGTTGCTTTTTGTAAGGCTATTTCAGAAGGTGAGTTTGATTTTGATTATATAATTGTTGTTGGTGGTGAGCCTAATTCTGATAAATTAGAGAGATGTTTGCCTTGTGGTTATTGTAGACAATTTATGTCAGAGTTTGTAGATGGAGATTTTAAGATTTTTACTTATTATAATGAAAATTTAGAGCAATTTACTATTTCTGATTTATTACCAGATGCATTTACTTTAAATTAATATACTGAATATTGGTAGAACTAGTCCGGAGTGTTGATAATATGAATATGCATACACCTCCGGGCTTTATTTTTCTTTTCTTGATATTCATAAAGCCCATATGAAGTACTTTCTAAAAATGTGTATATAGCTAGTAATATTATAACAAGTTTCATAATTTTAAGTTCCTTTCTTTAATTTTTGGAAAATAAGAACCCTGATACAAGATAGGTTTCAGGTTGTATTTCAAAATTTGCTTTTGGATATAATTCTTCCCAATTAAATTTATTTAATTCTTTTTGTGTTAGATAATTTCTATTAAAATATCCTTCAAATCCAATTGGGTCACATTCGTATTTAGTTGCTAATTTATATACAAAGTTTGAAATAGAGTCATTTAAAAATTTATTGATTTCTGTTTCTATTTCTTTTAAAGATTCTGGAGATGAGAAGTTATAGTTTTTATTAGCAGACAAAATTGTTGCTTTAACAGCTAATTTACATGTGATTTTTGGTACGTTATTTTCTAATTTAACTGATATTTTAGTATCTTTTACATGAGATATATTTACAGCAAGTGGAATAGAGGGATTTTGTGAATTATACACTTCAATTGTTGCTTCATCAAAATTATTTGTTAATATGTTATAACAAATTGTTTCTAAACCAGAAATTCTATCAAGCATTTTATAATCTTTAAATAATGCTAATCCTAAACTTTCAATTGTATCTTCTTTTACAAATGAATATACTGCAAGTGGATCTTGTACATCATAATTTAGATTAGCATAAAAATCAGATAATTGACATGGAGTTACGTATGATACTGTTTTTGCTGAATTTATAAATGAATTATAAAATTTTGCTGAAATATCTTCTATGTTTGATGCAACTTCTAAAAATTCAGATGCTTTTTGTTCACTAATTAAAATGTTACATGTTGGACGTATTTCAATATTATTTGATAAGGTATTTATAAAATCTTCAATTCCTTCTCTTGCAAGTTCTTCAGAAATAATTATTGCTGTACAATGTGAAAGATTTAGTTCATTTACATTTTGTAAATTCAATATGGCCATCCCTAAATTAAAAGAATTACAAGTTACTGTTTGAGTTTCTGTTGTTATTTTTGTTCCGCCACCACCATCTGATGAGTCTGGTTTTGCTATTTGTATACTTAATGATAATGGTTCTTCTTCTGAATCTGATTTATCTATGCCAAGTGCTATTATATAAGAAAGTTCTTCTACACTACGTGCATCATATTCTTTAATAAATGTTATAAGAACGATCAAAATTATTGATATTATTGGTAATATTTTTTTCATTTGGAATAGTCCTTTCTTTTAAAATTAGCTAGTATTAGTATTATTAAGCATAATCCTAAAGTTCCTAATAAAAGATATTTATATATCACGGTTTCTAAGAATTTAAATATTGTTTGATTTTGAAATAGCATTATTAGTGCAAAAAATATTCCTAAAAAAGAGTAATTAAATCCTGCTGAATTTTCACTTTTGGTCATTTTCTTAAATATATTTGATACAAACATTAGTGAAATACTTAAATATGAGAAAGCTGATACAATCCAAAGAAATATGAATATTGCATCTGTTCTTTGTAGAAATTCTCCAAACTGTATGCATCTAGTTAATATATACATTGACATTAATTCTTCACTATTTTCTATAAAAGGAAATAGTGCTAGAAGTGTTACTGCTGAAAATAGTAAAAATAGACCAGAAATTACAATAGAGATTATTGCGATTTTAGGAAAATCTTTTTTTTCTTTTAAAAATGGTAATATAAATAATAGATATATTAAAGCTCCATATGCAAATAAGTTTTGTGAACCTTGAAGAAAAGTTCGTTGTAGGTCTTCTCCAAAAATAGGTGTTAATCTATTTAAATTGTAGCTTCCAGCTGTACCACTTAAGATTATTATTAAACTTATTAATATTAAAATTACTACTATGGTATTGGTTTTTACTATTGCTTGAAATCCTTTTTTATTAGCTATTCCCATAGAACCCAAAAATAATAAAAGAATTAATGATATAGGTGTATTAGGAAAATATATTCCTTGAAGTAAATTGCTAAATTCATAAATACAAGTAATTATAGGTATAGTGAAAAGTATTAAGAATATAGAACCTACTATTATTTGTAATGGCTTTTTTCCAAGATATTTGGAAATATCAATAATGTCTTCATTTGGAAATTTTTTAAATAGTTTACAAATGAAAATTGTTATTAATATTGCAATAATTCCAGTGAATATTATATTAATTGGTGCTCCAGTTCTAGATTGTTTTATTATTTCCTTAGGCAAATTTAGTAAAATTTTGTTCATCATTACTATTAAAATAAATAAAACAGCATCAAATGTTCCAATTTTTCTATTCATAAGTGTATCTCCTTTCTATAATTTTCTCCATTTCATACTGATTTTTTCTTCTTGAACAGGTCTTTTAGTATTTAAGAAATTACTTCTTTTTTCACGTTTCCATATAGGTTTTATATAAAAAGAGGCATCAGTATTTTTATTGCCACAAGGTATATATGGAGAAAAATATGATACTCCAAATGATTGAAGATTAGATAGTATTATTAGTTGAGCAAATAGTCCAAAGCTAATTCCTAAAAATCCTGCCATATATCCAAGAATTATATAGATAAATCTAAATACTCTTATTGTGAAATTTAATGAGAAGTCGGGAATTGCATAAGAACATATACCTGTTGTTGCAACAATTATTATTAAAAATGGACTTACAATATTAGCTGAAACTGCGGCTTCTCCTAAAATAAGTCCTCCTATTATTCCTATTGTTGAACCGATTGGTGATGGAACTCTTAGACTTGCTTCACGTATTAATTCAAATGATATTTCCATTATTAATATTTCGTATATTACTGGAAATGGTATTGACTTTCTCATTGATGATATTGCAAATACGAGATCTGTTGGGAGTAATTCTTGATGAAAGTTTGTTATTGCGACATATATTGATGGTAAAAACATTGCTACAAAAAATGCTAGTGAACGAATGAATCTTACTAGATTTCCATATTGATGTTTTATGTTTGTGTCTTCAGGTGAGCTTATAAAGTCTACTAATACAGCTGGAGCAATTAGTACATAGGGACTTCCATTTACTAAAATTACAACTCTTCCAGCTAATATGTTATTACAAGCTCTGTCTGAACGTTCTGTTGCAAATAGCTGAGGGAATAGGACAGACGAATCGTCTTGAATTAGTTG
Source organism: uncultured Clostridium sp. (assembly GCA_947382445.1). Next base: position 18,858 of record CANCZH010000009.1, read on the forward strand.
TTCTAAACTTCCAGATGTTGTTATACTGTCTACATCTAGGTTACCTATCCTATAACGTACTTCATTAACTAAGTCTTCATTTGCAATATTTTTCATATAACAAAAAGATACTACTGTTTTTGTTATTTTCCCAACATTTAGTTGTTCAATTACTAGATTTTCATTATTTATTATTCTTCTAATCATTGAAGTGTTTGTACGTATGTTTTCTACGAATGCTTCTTGTGAACCACGTACGACGATTTCATTTTGCGGAGATGAAATGCTTCTTGTTTGGAACCCTTTTGCTTCAATACAAAACGCTGTGTCTAGTGTATCGACTAATAAACATGTAAATCCATTGTTAATTTTGTTAATAAGGTCTGCAAAGTTTTTTTCAGTTTGTATACTGTTTTGTACTATTAATGAATTGTATATTAAATCTTCGAGATTTGGATTTACAGTTTTATGATAGTTTAATTCATCATTTTTATTTACTATTAATGTTTCACTAGATGTGTCTAAGTTTGTTTTATTTTTTAACATCAAAGGATTTAATACATAGTGATTTAACGAATCTGAATCTACCATTCCATCTATATATATAAGTGCACCATTGTATTGTTTTCCTTTTGCATTTAATGTAAATTTTCTTATATTTATATCGCTATTGATTAATGCATTATATTGAACTGTTAAAAAATCTAAATTTTCAGATAATGAAGATGAAACTTTTTTATCTATTTTTTTAGTTTCCACATTATTTTGTACTTGAGTTTCTGAAATTTGATATGTGTATTTGGAATCTGGTGAATAAGTGAATAACCTTTTAAAAAATGTATTAAGTGACATAAATATTCTCCTTTTCTAATAGTATAGTTATTAGTTTAAAAATTCCTTTATAGAAAAATTTTTACTTTTATTCTTAGTATGAACAAATTTTTAGGAATAAATCATAAATTTTAAAATATACATTAATTAAAAGTAGTAGTCCAATGGATTTTTAGGAGGGTGTTATGGAAAATTTGGATATATACAAAGATATTGCAGAAAGAACAGATGGCGACATTTATGTTGGTGTTGTAGGTCCTGTCAGAACAGGAAAGTCTACTTTTATTAAAAAGTTTATGGAATTGTTAGTTTTGCCTAATATTGATAATGAGCACAAAAGAGAAAGAGCAATTGATGAGCTTCCTCAAAGTGCTGGCGGTAAAACTATAATGACAACTGAGCCAAAATTTATTCCTAATGAAGCTGTCGAAATTACACTTGCAGATAATTTAAAACTAAAGACAAGAATGGTTGATTGTGTTGGATATTTAGTAAATAATGCAATTGGTTATTTAGAAGATGATATGCCTAGAATGGTTAAAACACCATGGGCAAATGAGGAAATACCTTTTGAAAAAGCTGCTGAAATAGGTACTAGAAAAGTTATTGAAGAACATTCAAGTATTGCAATTTTAGTAACAACTGATGGATCAATTACAGGTATTCCAAGAGAAGACTATATTGAACCAGAAGAGAGAGTTGCAAGAGAGCTTTCAGCAAAACAAAAACCTTTTGTTATTGTTTTAAATACAGTTGACCCAAATTCAGAAGATAGTATTTGTTTAGCAAGAGAATTAGAAGAAAAATATAATACAGCTGTTGTTAGACTAAATTGCACTGAAACTTCTTTAGAAGATATTAATAATATTTTTTCAAAGATATTATTAGAGTTCCCAGTTGAGCAAATTAATATTAAATTTCCTAGATGGATAGAAGGACTAGTAGATACTAATGAAATTAAATCTGAACTATATAAAGAAATTAAAGAGTGTTTTGTTGGAACAAGAAAACTAAAGGAAATTGGTGATGATGTAAAGAAATTACAACAAACGGAGGTTATTGATAGAACTAATATAGATAAAATTGACTTAGGCAATGGAAATGTTAATTTAAACATATGCCTTAAAGAAGAGTTATTTTATCAAGTACTTACAGAAATTACAGGTGAGCAGATTTGTGATGAAGGTAAGTTATTTGCTAAAATTACTGAATTTGCTAAGATTAAAAAAGAGTATGATAAATTAGAATATGCATTACATGAAGTTAGAGAAAAGGGATATGGTATTGTAAATCCTGGTGTTGATGATTTAATTTTAGAAGAACCTGAAATTATTAAACAAGGTTCAAGATTTGGTGTGAAGTTAAAGGCTAAGGCTCCATCTTTACATATGATTCAAATTAATACAGAAACTGAAATTTCACCAATTGTTGGCAGTGAAAAACAATCAGAAGAGCTTGTTAATTATTTGCTTTCTGAATTTGAAGAGGACAAAAAGAAAATTTGGGAGTCAAATATTTTTGGAAAGAGTGTGCATGAACTTGTAAATGAGGGACTTCAAAATAAACTTGCTAGAATGCCAGAAGATGCTCAAATGAAGATTCAAGAAACATTACAAAGAATTGTAAATGAGGGAAGTGGAGGATTAATTTGTATTATCCTTTAAGAACAAAAGCGTATTTGCTAATAATTGCAAGTACGCTTTTATTTTACATATATGGTATTTTGAGTAAATTTTAATTTAGTACTTGTTATATTTTAATTTATTAAATATAATAAAAGTATATTAATATAAAGTAAAGGAATAGTGATAATATGAAATTAAGAGTTAGACTAAGAAATGTAGTAATAATTGCTTTATTAATAATTTTTGGATATTGCAATGTTACTTTTGCAGATGACAGAATTCAAGACGATAGAATTGCTGATGTAGGAAGTTTTGAAAGTTATAGCAGTGGAAGTAGTTCATCATCTTCAAGTAGTAGGGATTATGGTTCAAGCTCAAGTTCAAGTAGTAGACGTTCAAGTTCAAGTTCAAGCTCAAGTAGTGGTGATTTATCTGACATAGTCATGATATTTGTTGTTTTTATTGCAATAGCTATAGTTTTGGCATCAATGAGTAAAAAGTTTGGAAACTTTAGTCAAATACAACAAAAAGCAATGGATATGAGTGGAGCAAATGAATCTGCAGTTGAAGAAAAAATTAAACAAACTGACCCATTGTTTAATAAGGAAGAATTCTTATCTTTTGCAAGAAGTGTTTTTGTAAAATTGCAAGAAGCTTGGACTGCAAGAGATTGGTCAGTTATTAGAACATTTGAATCAAATGAATTATTTGAACAACATCAAAAACAATTACAAGGATATATTGATAATAATCAAATAAATGTAATGGAAAGAATTTGTGTTAAATCTGTTAAATTATCTTCTTTTGAACAAGTTGGTGATAAAGATGTGCTAAAAGTAGTTTTAAGTTCAAAAATGGTAGATTATATAATTGATGCAACTACACAAAAAATTTTAAAAGGAGACAAAGTAACTGATAGACATAGCACATATCAATTAACATTTATAAGAAAAACTGGCGTAAAAACTAAAGCTGGTACAAGTGAGGTAAATACAACAAATTGTCCAAACTGTGGTGCACCAACACAAATTACTTCTTCAGGAAAATGTGAATATTGTGGTAGTGTAATAACAACAGGAGAATTTAATTGGGTATTATCTGATTTAACAAAATTGTTTTAAAAAATTTAGGAGGTATAAATTATGGGATTAATTAAAGCAACAGTTGGAGCAATAGGAAGTACTTTTCATGACCAATGGAAAGAGGCAATAAGATGTGAAAACATGAATAATGAAATATTAATGATGAAAAAAACTACACAAACAGGAGTTATAACAAAAAATAGTACTATTATAGTAGGACCTGGTCAATGTGCTATTATTTATGATAATGGTAAAGTTATTGATGCAACTGCAGAAGAAGGAGTATATACTTTTGATGAATCTTCATCACCATCATTCTTTGCTGGTCAATTTGGAGCAGTATTTAAAGAAATGTGGCAACGTTTTACATATAATGGTGCTACTGCAAAACAACAAGCAGTATTCTTCTTTAACACAAAGGAAATTATAGATAATAAATTTGGAACACCTGCACCAATTCCATTCCAAGATTGGTCACATCCAATTCCAAATCAAATGACAAATACAATAACTCCATTAAGAGTTGAAGTAAAATGCTTTGGAACATATACATTTAGAGTAGCAAATCCAGCTTTATTTATGGAAAAAATTGCTGGTACAGCAGATGTTTATAGAAAAGAGCAATTAGTAGAACAAATTAGATCAGAAGTTATTTCTGTATTCCAAAATGTTACTAATGAACTTGGAACTGCTGAACATAAAGTTCCAGTTTTAGAAATGCCAAGCCAAACAGATGAAATTAAACAAATGATGGATGAAAAAGTTTTTGATCAAAAGGTTAGAGAAAGAGGATTAGAAATAGTTGGTTTTGCTGTTGAATCTGTAACATTAACTGATGAATCAGCTAAGAAGATTGATGATTATGAATTAAGTTCAAATTCTTATATGCAACAAGGTAGAATGGTTGGTGCATATTCAAATGCTGTTGAAAATGCAGCTAAGAATACATCAGGAAGTATGAATGGTTTTATGGGAATTGGTATGATGAATATGGCTTCTGGTGGTGTTATGCAAGGAGCTGTACAGGGACCATGGAATTCTCAAAATAATCAAAATAGTACTAAGGATTTAAGCCAAGAACAAGAGTCTGCAAAAGCAGAAGAAAAAAATGATACTTGGAAATGTGAATGCGGACATGAGAATGTTGCTACTGCTAAATTCTGTAATGAATGTGGAAAGCCTAAAAAAGCTAATAGTGTATGCACAAAATGTGGATTTGAAAATCCAGAAGGTGCTAAATTCTGTAATAATTGTGGAGAAAAACTATAAGATTTAGAATGTAAAATAAAGAGAGTACTTGCTATATGTGGCAGGTACTTTTTTATGTATTCTTTAAGATATTGTAACTAGTTTGTTTTACTTGAAAAATGGTAGTTTCTTTGATAGAATTAATTAGAAAATTTATAAGAAAGTGAAGCAAATATGGATATTAAGAAAAATCAAATTTATGAAGTTGATATAATAGATAATGGATTTAAAGGTGAGGGAATTGCTAAAATAGATAATTTTGCAATTTTTGTTCCAAATGCAATTAAAGGTGAGAGAGTGAAAATAAAAATATTAAAGGTTTTGACTTCTCATGCTTTTGCAAAAATCGAAGAAATATTAGAATCATCAAATGACAGAAAAGATGATGATTGTGATATATATTTTAAATGTGGCGGTTGTGCAATGCGACATATTGATTATAAAAAAACACTTGAAATTAAAAGAGATAGTGTTGTTAGTACATTAAAAAAGCAAGGAATTGAGGTTAATGTTTGTGATACTATTGGAATGGAGAATCCTTTATTTTATAGAAATAAATTGCAATATCCACTTGGAAAAGATTTAGATGGAAAACCTGTTATGGGAATTTTTGCAGAGAGAACGCATAGAATTATTCCTACAGAAAAATGTTATATTCAAAATGAGAAATTACAAGATGTTGCAAATGGAATTTTTAATTTTGTTAAAGAAAATAAAATTCCTGTTTATGATGAAAGAAAACTTTCTGGAGAGATTAGACATTTAGTTTTAAAAATAGGTATAAAAACTAATGAAGTTATGGTTGTTATTGTTTCTAATAAAAAGAAAATAAAAAAAGAACAGGAATTAGTTAAGTTTATTTGTAATAATTATCCTTTTGTTAAAACAATTGTTAAGAATATAAATCCATATGATACTAATGTGATTTTGGGTGAAGAGAATATAGTGTTATTTGGTGATGGATATATTTATGATGAGCTTCTTGGTTTTAAGTTTAAAATTTCACCAATGTCGTTTTATCAAGTAAATCCTTATCAAACAGAAAAGTTGTATTCTAAAGCTATTGAATATGCAGGACTTTCTGGAAATGAGACTGTTTTTGATTTATATTGTGGGATTGGTACTATTGGTATTTGTGCTTCAAAAAATATTAAAAAATTATATGGAATTGAGACTATTCCAGAGGCTATTAAAGATGCCGAAAGAAATGTAGATTTGAATGGTATTAGTAATGCAGAATTTTTTGTGGGCGATGTTGAAAAGGCTTTACCAGAGTTTATTGAGAAAAATAATATTTCTGCTGATGTTATTTTTGTTGATCCGCCTAGAAAGGGATGTGATAGAAGAGCTATTGAGACTATTCTTGAAATTGAGCCTAAAAAAGTTGTTTATATTAGTTGCAATCCTGCTACTTTAGCAAGAGATTTGAAGTGGTTTGAGGAGAAGTATGATGTCTTAGAGGTTACTCCTGTTGATATGTTTCCATATACAGGACATGTGGAATGCGTAGCAGTGCTTAATCTTAAATAACTTTGAAATTGTTTCTACTGTAAGGATAGATAGATTAAATGTTAGAAAATTTATTTTATATATCTAACTAAAATCTAACCAAAGTATAATTTTAATTAAATATAAATTAAATTATGAAAAATTGTAAGTAAATCTAGTTTAGAAAAAATGCTAAGCTAGATTTTTTTATTATTAAAACTAAAAGCAGAAGATATAGCTTCAGCAGATAGTATTTTTGAATTTATATCTAAATGAGCATATACATTAGCAGTAGTAGAAAAATCAGAATGACCAAGCCATTCTTGAATAGCTTTCATAGACACATTTCTTGCTAACAATAAACTAGCACAAGAATGTCTTAAATCGTGAAAACGAATATGCCTTAAACCACTATTTTTAAGTAAAAGCGGGAAATGTCTTGTAACATAATCAGGTTTTATGATAGAGCCATCAGGATTCAAGCAAACATATTCTTCATATTTAGTATTGTAGCTTTTCTTAAATTTCCTTTTATAATATTTTTGTTGTTTTTTAGCTGTTTCTAAGGCAATTATAATTTCATCAGTTAAAGGCAAAGTTCTATGACTAGCATTTGTTTTAGTTCTATCTTTAGCCAAAATCCTATTTGTACCTTTTATTTTAACTTCTACAATAGTGTGTTTAATTGTAATTGTTTTATTTTCAAAATCAATAGCAGACCATTTTAGACCTAAAACTTCACTTCTTCTTAAACCATAAAAAGCTGTAAGTAAAATGACTAAATGAAGTGGATCATTTTTTGATTTCTCAAAAAGTGTATTTAATTCATTTTCAGAATAGAATGAGCCAACGAAAATATTTTTCTTAGGTCGTTTTACTTTGTCAGCAGGATTATTAACAATTAAATCATTTTTAAAAGCGTAATCAAGTGATTTTCTAATAATAGCATGATAACGAATAACAGTAGTAGGTTTTAGTCCATCGGCTAATAAAATATCATAAAAGTTTTGTATATGTATAGGTTCAAGTTCTAATAGTTTAATAGGGTTAAAAGTAAAATAATTTTTAATTCTTGAATTAATCATTTGTAAATGAGATGTATAAGTAGTTAATTCAAGATTACTTTTTACTTTTTCAATCCATAATTGTAGGTAGTCAAAATAAAGAATATTTTCATCATAATATTTGCGAGAATCCATCATATGCAATTTTTCTCTAAATAGCATATACTTTTTAACTTGTTCATCATTTTCTTGTTTAATACGTTCTTGCAAATTAAAAGATTTTTCAAATTGTTCTCTATATTCTTCAGCTTTTTGTAAAGCTTGTCTTTTATTGCCACGAGCAACTTTAATTCCAGTTGATACCCATTTTTGTTTTCTCTTATTATTATCATCTTTGTAATTTATTACTGCTTGATATATATTATTTTTTTCATGTAAACTAACGGTTATATTTTGTTTTCGTAGGCTTTCTGTTACATTTTGCATAAATAACTCCTTTCGTTCATAACAGAATTAAATTTACCTACTATTTATAATATTGGAATTATAATAGCACAGATTTAATCAAAAATCTAGTTATGAGCAACTTTTTTCAGTAAGATATAAAATTACATCAGTTTTGGCAATTTTGTATTGTCGACCAATTTTAATGGACTTTATAATATTATTCTGCAATAGATGATAAGCTAATTTTTTACTAATACAACCTAACATTGTCTGTAGTTTTTTAACATTCACAACATCAGGATAATTTTTAAACATAGATTTATAATATTTTTGAGAATTGCTACACATTTTCATACCTCCAACAAGTAAAATATATTTATAAGAAAAGTATAGCAATTTAATTTTTAAAAGTATACTGCAGGATTTTGCAATGTTTTTGCAAAATCTTATGTTAAATAATAAAAAAGTTTAGTTTGGTTTAGTTTAGTCAGATTCTTTCTCTAACTCTATATCTAGTTCTAGCTCTAGATCTTTCTCTCCGTTACCAATTCGTTACTTGTGCGTTACAATGTAACACCAAACTTTGTAATGCAGTAACAGCAATATTTAAAAAAAAGTGAAAATTCTATTTGCGTTACTATTTTGTTACAATGTAACGTTTTGAAAAATTTAGAAATATAGACAATTTAACATTATGAAACAATAAAAAAGCAAAAAAATTTGTTACAAGTAACACTAAAAACTTATTGTAAAATAGTAACAAAGGTAGTATAATTTAAACACATTATAAGAAAAGAGGTAATTTATTGAATAAAGAAGATGTAATCAAAAACAAAAATGAAGCAATAAAAATGATGACAGATTATTTAGATAATTGTTTAGCAATAGATGATAATTCTAATATAAAGAAAGTTAATCTAATTTCATATTGGCAAAAAGATTATATAAATTATATTAAAGATGAAAAAAATTTTAATCCTATAAATTTAAAGACATATGAAAGAGGAGATATAATTAAAGTAAATTTAGGATTTAATATTGGAAGTGAACTAGGTGGATTACATTATTGTGTTGTAATAGATAAGAAAAATAATAGAAATTCACCAGTAGTTACAGTAATTCCATTATCATCTCAAAAGACAGATAAAATTAATAAAAACTCTATTATGTTAGGAAATGATATTTATAATAAGTTGGTAGAGAAATCAAATAAATTATTAGAAGATAGTAAAATAGAAATAGAAGAAAATAAAAATAAGTTACTAATTGAAACTAAAAAACTAACAGAAAATAATGCAACATCAGATGAAATTTATTTAAAAACTACTGAATTAAACAATAATATAACAGAAGCTTATAAAAAATTAGAATTAGCTGAAAAAATAAATAAAGAAGTGCAAAAGATGAAATCTGGAAGTATTGCTATAATAAATCAAATAAGAGTAATTAGTAAACAAAGGATTTATGATCCAAAAACAGAGTTTGATATTTTGTCAGGAATAAAACTATCTAATGAAAATTTAGATTTGATAGATGAAAAAATCAGAAAAATGTTTATAAAAAATTGAGTATTTTTCTTGACTAAAGTACATAATATATATTATAATGTATTTAGAAATACATTTGCCATGCAATATATTTTATATTGTGTACTGGCACGAAAGAATACACGTTCCTCGTATATAAATATGGGGAATTTATATTTTATAAAATTAACAATATATAGATTAGTAATTGGAAAATTATTAATCTATTATTTTTTTGCCATTAAATTTCAGAAAAATTTAATGGCAGGATAAGGAAAGCAGAGCATTTCCTATAAATATATAGAAAGACAAACTTTCTAATCATCTGTTATGACAAAAATATTGCAGAGAATATGCAGAGTGCGTACACTTCGGTGTATTTTTTGTTAAAAAGTATTGAAAACTAAGAATTTGCTTCGCTTGTAAAATTGTAAAAATTATGCTAAAATATGAAAAATTAATATAAGATTTTAATAAAAAAAGAGGAAAAAATGGAAGAATTAATAAAAGATAAATTTGATTTAGAAGTTAAAAGTTCGAAAGTAATTGGCGAAGGTTATGATAGCAAAGCATATTTAGTAAATGATGAGTATATTTTCAAAATCAAAATCAGTGCTAACAAGAAAAAAGGATATGAGAAAGAAAAAGCTGTATTAGATTTTTTAAATAAAAATTTGAAAACACAAATAAAAATACCAAAAATAAATTATATTTATATTGATGATGAATTATCTATAATAGGTTATAAGAGAATTGATGGGAAATTTTTGAATCCAGAGATATATAAAGATATGAGCAAAGAATCAAAAGAAAAATTAAAAGTTGATATAGCAAAATTTTTAAAAGATATGCACAATTTAGATTATTCAGAGATAAAAAATTATACAATTGACAATAAACAAAATTGTTTAGAAGAATATGAATTACTACGAAAAACAATTTACAAAGATCTAACTGCAAAAGAAAAAAATTATATAGAAAATTTTTTTGAAAGACTTAATAATACAACTATATTTGAAGATAAAAAATGTATATGTCATAATGATTTTAGTTGTAATCATTTATTATTAGATGATAATGAAAAATTGATTGGAATAATAGACTTTGGAGATTCTGGAATTATTGATGAATATTGCGATTTTATTTATTTGTTAGAAGATAGTACTGAAGAAATAGGAAAAGATTTTGGTAAAGATATTTTAAAACTATATGGAGATATTGATATAAAAAAAGCCAAAGAATATCAAGAGCTCGTAAATAAATACTATCCAATAGAAACAATAGTTTATGGAATAAAGAATAATAGAAAAGATTTTATCGAGAAAGGGAGAAAAATTTTAAATGAAAGATGTTAAATTTTTTAGAATAAATGAAGAGAATATGAATTTTATACCTAATATAATAAGTATAGATAATGAAGATATTTTAAAGGAAGATATAGAAAAGTTTATTATAGACAAAGATAATTATTGTTTTATAGGAATGAGTGAAAATAAAGTAGTTGCATTTTTATATGGTTATGGAATGTTAAGACCAAATGGAAAATCAATGTTTTATATACATTCAGTTGATGTTATTTTAGAATACCAAAATAAAGGTATAGGAACAAAATTAATGGAATATGTGTTGAAATATATTAGAGATGAAAAAAGATATTATAAATTTTTTGTATTAACAGAAGATGAAAATATAAAGGCTTGCAAAGTATATCAAAAATATGCAAATAAAGAAGGACAAGTGTTATTTAGTAAAAGTTTAGAAGAGGTGTGATAGATGGTAAAAGTTCTATTTACAGGGGGAGCTGGTGCTCGGAAAGACAAGCATAATTGAATATCTAAAAAAATATTTTGAAAATAAAGGCTATGATGTGTTTATAGTAAATGAAGTTCCTACAATGCTTTTAAATAATGGTTTCAACTCCAAAAGATGTGGAAAATTCAATTTTTTAGAACTAATTGCAAAAATTGAATTATCTTTAGGAAATATTTTAGAAAAGGAAGCTAATGACTCTATAAATGAAAATAAAATAATGTTTTGGGATAAATGTCCGATAGATAATTTAGCTTTTATTGACAGAGATGAATTAGATATTATGCTAAAAAAATTAAATACTTCTTATAGTGAAATTATAAATTCATATGATTTAATCATTCATTTAGAAACAATAGCAAAAGATTATCCAGAGTTATATACTAATGAAACTAATAAAAATAGAACTTTAGATAAAGATTTAGCTATTAAGCGAAATGATAGATTATTAGAAGCTTATAATGACTGTACGAAAAGAGTTATTATTAATTGTTATAAAGATGTAAAAGATAAACAAGAAAAGGTTATAGAAGAAATAGAGAAAATATTAGCTAATAGTTAGAGAAAAATTAATATTATAAATAGCAAGTATTCTGTTATGTAAAAACATCTAACTAAAATCTAACCAAAGTAAAAATAATTGACAAAATAACCTAAAATTTTAGAAATATTTATACTACTAAAATTTATCAAAAAAATGTTAAAAATCATTATAATTTCAAGGCTTTAAAGTTACTTAACGTACCCTAAAAAATCTTAAAAGATTTTTACATGAAAACATGTGGAATGTGTAGCAGTGCTATATCTAAAAGATTCGATGCAATAGTTGAGTTTACTGCTTTTGAGAATTTTATTAGTTTTGAGAGAAAAGGTAAAAATAAAGTTAAAAGAATAGAAAATGATAAATATTATTATTGGAGCATTAGAAAATGAGTATAATAAACAAATAGAGAAAAGGAAAAATATTATAGTGATAATTGAGGAGAAAGTCATGAATAGAAGAATTATTGTAAGTGCATTAATAAAATGCAAAGATAAATATTTGTTTATAAAGCAAGATAAAAAAGGTGGAGCATATCAAGATTGTTTACACATTGTTGGAGGAGGTTTAGAAGATAATGAAACATTAGAAGAAGCTATAAAAAGAGAAGTAATGGAAGAAGTACATATAGAGTTAGATAAAGTAATACCGTTTGACTTCGATAGTGATATTTTAATGTACAAAGGTGAGATGACTCAATTAATTTTTTTAAGATTTACAGCGGAAATAGAAGAATTTACTGGATATGCTGATTCTGATGCAAAAGAGATAATATGGTTAGAAAAAGAAGAAATATTAAATTATAAACATAATGAGCCATCTATGAGATTTCTTAAGAAATTGAAGTTAATATAGTAAAAATGAATTGAAAGGTAACAAACATGAAATATATAGGAGAAAAATTAAAAGATAAAGATTATAAATAGAGAAAATCATATTATGGTTTGATATTTAATGAAAAAGGAGGAATAGCAGCTGCATATATAAAAAAATATGATATGTATAACCTAATAGGTGGAAAAATATAAGAACAAGAAACTTCTAAAGAAGCACTGATTAGGTCAATAAAGGAAAAATTGGTTATTCTTTTATATATTAAGTAAATATATAAATAATGTGAAAGGAATGAATTATATGGATAAAGATTTTGAAATGTTGATAAATAAAGCTAAAGTATTAGCAACAAAGAGAAAATTGAGCGAATATGCATCATGTGGACATGTTGGGTGTGCATTGCTAACAAAAGATAGAAATATATATACAGGAATTTGCATAGATTCGAACTGTGCATTAGGAAATTGTGTAGAATATGCGGCAATAGCGGATATGCTAAAAAATAATGAGAGTGAAATAGATAAAATAGTAGCCTATTCAGCTAAAGGACAAATTTATGCTCCTTGTGGCAGATGTAGAGAACTAATTCGTATGGTTAATGATAAAAATTTAAATACTAAAGTTATGGTAAGTGAAGATAAAATTTATCAGTTAAAAGATTTATTACCAGAAATGTATATTACAAAAAATGTTTAGAAATAAAAATAAAATTTACAAATACACGTAATGAACGTTTATTATATTAAAAAGGAGAAAAGATTATGTTTAAAGAAAGTATTATGCCAGAAGATTCAGCAGAAATTATGGGAGCTTATTCTCATGGAATAAAGGTAGATATAGGTACGGCAGAAATGATATTTGTTACTGGACAAATTGCTCAAGATTCAAAAGGAAATGTTGTATGCGAAGATATAGAAGGACAAACAGAATATGTTTTTAATTGTATTCAAAAAATATTAAAAGAAGCAAATTCAAGTTTAGATGATGTAGTAAAAACTCAAATATTTTTAACAGATATAAATGATTTTTCAAAAGTATCTCCTATTAGAAATAAATATTTTGCAAATAGCAAGCCCGTAAGTACATTAGTTGAAGTAAATAGTTTAGTAAAAAAAGGATGTAAAATAGAGATAGAAGTTATTGCAATTAAGAAAAAATAAGAAATAGTAGAATAAATTTGAATATTAAATTATATTGGGAGAAAAAAATGAATAAATATAATAATATAATGATAACAGGTACAATTACTACTGCAGGAGAAGAAAGCTTAAAAATATATCAGATTTTAGTAGAGGAATTATCAAAATATGCAAATAACATATATTCACCTATTGATACAATTAAATTCAAAGGAAGCAATGAACAGATGTATGAACGAGTAATGAATTTGTTAAAAAATACAGATTTAGTAATTGCAGAAATGAGCAGTCCATCAACAGGACAAGGAATGGAATTACAAGAAGCAGTAAGATTGAATATTCCAATAATAGTAATAGCTAAAAATGGAAGTAAAATATCTAGTACTGTTTTAGGTTCTGGAAAAATAAAGAAAGTAGTTTTTTATGATGAAAAAGAAGAAATAAAAGGCAAAATAGGAGATATATTGAATTAGTTGTTTTGAGGAAGATTAGAAAATAATGAAATATTGGAAATACTATCAGATAAATTTAACAGGGGGTTGAATATGAATATTATAGAAATCTATAAAGAGTATCATTTACCAGAAAATTTACAATTGCATATGTTAAGAGTAGCAGCATGTAGCAATTTAATAATAGATAATTGGATTGGAGAAGAGATAGATAAAGAAGCAATTATTAGAGTTTGTTTGTTACATGATATGGGGAATATAGTAAAAATACCCGAGGATTTTTCAAAAGATAAAGAATTTATAAGAATAAGAAAAGAGTATTTTGATAAATATGGAACAAATGACCATGAAATAAATTTAGAGATTGGAAAAGTAGAAGGATTATCAAATAAAGAAATAGAAATATTAGATGGAAAAAGGTCAAGAAAAAACGAAGAAACACTTGCATCTAATTCTTATGAGAGAAAGATATGTGCTTATTGTGACCAAAGAGTTGCACCAAATGGAGTTGTAGGAATAAGAGAAAGATTAGAAGATGCTAAAATTAGATATAAAAATAAACCATTATCAGTATGGTCTAATGAAGAAAAAGCAAATCATTTAATAGAATGCTCTTTAGAAATAGAAAGACAAATAATGAAGTATTGTAAATTAAATCCAGAAGATATAAATGATAAGAGTATTAATATATATGTAAAAAAATTAGAAAAATATGAAATATAGGAGAATAGTAAATGAAAGACAATAATAATACATTTATATATAAATATGAAAGTGATATAAATAAAAATCAACTAGTAAAATTATTTAAATCTGTTGGATGGAAAACAGCAGAATATCCTAATAGACTACATAATGCTATAAAAAATAGTGAATATGTAATGTCAGTATGGGATAATGAAAATTTAATAGGATTAATATCTGCAATTACTGATGGCTATATAAATGTCTTTATTACATATTTACTTGTAAATCCAGAGTATCAAAAAATGGGATTAGGAAAAATGATGATAGGTAACTTTATGAAAAAATTTGAAGGATTTGGAAGAAGAATTTTAACAACAGAATTAGACAAAGAAGAGTATTATAAAAAATTTGGATTTAATATAAATGGAATTGCCATGTTTAATAAAGATTGGAAAGAAGATATAGAAAGTTAATAGTTTAGGTTCAAGAAAAATAAGGTTAAATTGGAAGCGTTTTAAAAGACGCTTTCTTTTTTTATAAACTCACTTATTAAATATAATCAACATAATATATAATAGTAGATTTATAGACCAAAAGTCTTTTACTAAATACTATATCAAGCAGGATAGGAAAAAAGGAGGAAATTTATGAGTAAAATATTAGAAGTAAAAGATATAAGCAAAAAATATCAAGGAAAAGAAAGTGAAATTTTAGCCTTAAAAAATATTAATTTTGAAATACAAGAAGGTGAGTTTGTAAGCATAATTGGACCAAGTGGATGTGGAAAATCTACTCTTCTTTCAATAATTGCAGGATTAGAAGATAAGTCAAGTGGAGAAATCTACATAGAGAATGAAAAAGTAGTAGGGATTTCAGAAAAGATAGGTTATATGTTGCAACGAGATTGTTTACTTGAATGGAAAACAATATTGGATAATACTTTATTTGGATTGGAAATAAAAAATGAATTAACAAAAGAAAATATAGAATATGCGGAAAGTTTGTTAAAAAAATATGGACTTTATGAGTTTAAAAATAAATATCCAAGTGAACTTTCAGGAGGTATGAGACAAAGGGTTGCTTTAATTAGAACTTTAGCAACAAATCCAAAAATACTGTTACTAGATGAGGCATTTTCTGCTTTAGATTATCAAACAAGAATAATGGTAACAAATGATATATATCAAATTTTAAAAAAAGAAAATATAACAGCTTTGATGGTAACACATGATATTTCTGAAGCTATAAGTATGTCAGATAGAGTAATAGTTTTAACAAAAAGACCTGCAATAATAAAGGATATACATGAAATAAATTTTAAGATTAAAAATAGAAATCCAATTAATTGTAGAGAACAAACTGAATTTACTGGCTACTTTAATACTCTATGGAAGGAGCTTAAAGTAGATGAATAATAAAATAATTTCTGTAGAAAGAAGAAAATATTTAAAAAAAATAAGAAGAAATAAATTTTTAGTTTTATTTGCACAAATGTTTATTTTAGTAGCTTTTTTAGGACTATGGGAAGTACTTGCAAATCAAGGTGTAGTAGATAGTTTTGTAACAAGTCAGCCAAGTAGAATATTAAAAACATTTTTAAATTTATCTTCAAATGATTTAGTAAAGCATATTCTTGTTACAACATATGAAACAGTTATTGGCTTTTTAATAGGAACGAGTTTAGGAGTTTTTATTGCAATAATATTATGGTGGTCAAAATTTTTGGCTAAAGTATTTGACCCATATTTAGTAATATTAAATAGCCTGCCAAAGGTTGCACTACGGACCAATTATTATAATATGGGTTGGTGCAGGTACATCAGCGATTATAACAATGGGAGTTTTAATTTCTTTAATTGTTACAGTTTTGGAAAATTTAAATGGATTTTTAGAAACAGATAAAGATTTAATAAAGATGGCAAGAACTTTTAAAGCTAGTAAATTTCAAATATTGACTAAAATAGTAATTCCAGCTAATATTAGTACTTTTATA
>CANCZH010000010.1 GCA_947382445.1 uncultured Clostridium sp.
ATATAAATAATATAGTTTTTTTCTTCATTTGTGCCTCCTAAATTATAATAACTAATCTATTTTTATTATCAGATATTATTTTTTAAAAGTATAGCAAAATGACCTTTTTAACTATATGATAATCAACATAATATTTTTAAACTGCAGAACAAATCGGAAAGCCATTAAATTAGCATAATTTTTACTTTTCTCTTTGGCTTTACGTTAATTTGTTCGTGTGCCAAATTTATGAAATAAATTTGTGTGCATTGTGTTTTTATATATCAGGAAAGTCAGTATGACTTTCCTGATATATAAAAAAAAAACTGAAATTACATTTCAGCTTTTTTTCTATATTTCATTATTCCTCAACTGTACTTGTAGATGATTGTGACTGCATATATTGTTGCATAAAGTAATTAAATATTGAATCAAAATCAAATACATCTTTAACTTCTGGTACTCCATAATCAACGCCCTTAGTATCAACAGATATATTAGAAATAACTGGTGCAATCATTATTTTAGTTGTTGGGGTTTTAGTACCATCTTCACTAATATTATTTATTAAATCTAATTTAGAAATAGAATCAATAATATCCATTCCTTCTATAACTTTACCAAAAGCAGTATAAGTTCCATCATATTTGGTACTATCCTCAGTTACTATAAAAAACTCTGACGCCTGAGAATCATACATTTCTTCTAATAAAGTATTTGTATAATCTTTATATCCCATCATTTGAACCATAGCTAACTCTTGTTGATAATCATTATAACTTTTTCTGTTCATAGAAATAACACCTCTTTGATGAGATAAAGTATTTTCATTATGACCATTTTCAATAAATTCACCTTCAATCGAATATGCCTTATCAGTTTCTCCTTCAGGTAAATCTTTTATATTACTTAATTTAGGTTCAGCAGTTTCTTCACTGTCACTAGCAACCTCATCAGCACCACCAAAAATTGCACTATCCTTTATTTCACTAAATTTCTTTCCATTATAAAAACCCTTATTAGCTAAAGTTATAAAATTCTTTACTGTATTAGGTGCCATATCTGGATATAATTTAATTTTAACTTGTCCATATCCATCAATATCCATTGTTACAACTGGGTTAGTATCTTTATTAGTTTTTGACATTACTATATTTGTTGTAATTAAAACAATACCAACAATTAAAGCAATTATAATTAAAAAAATTACTATTTTTTTAAATTTTTCCATTAAATATTCATCCTTTCTTAAAGACATATTTCATTGCATCTACAATATCTTTGCAACCAATTATATCTAATTTAAAATTTTCTTTCAATAGTTTTTTATTAGTTTCTGGAATAATGCAGGTTTTAAATCCCATCTTTTCTACCTCTTTAATACGTTTCTCTATCATGTTTACAGACCTTATCTCACCAGTTAAACCAACTTCACCAATAACAGCAACATCATTAGGAATACTTATATTTTTATAACTAGAAGCTGCTGCTAAAATAATACCTAAATCTAATGCAGGTTCATTAATTCTAATTCCCCCAACAATATTCATATAAACATCTTGGTTTCCTAAATTCAATTTTGCAATTTTTTCAAGAACAGCAATTAATAAAGTTACTCTATTATAATCAATACCATTTGCAGTCCTTCTTGGCATTCCAAAAACAGTAGTACTAGTTAATGCTTGTAACTCTACCAAAATAGGTCTTGTTCCCTCTAAGCTTGCTACAATAACTGAACCAGCAGGATTGCCTTCTCTCTCAGAAATAAGTACACTAGATGGATTAGAAATTTCAATCATTCCTTCATTCTGCATTTCAAACATACCAATTTCATTAGTAGAACCAAATCTATTCTTAACACCTCTTAGAACTCTGTATGAAAAATATCTTTCACCCTCAATATATAAAACTGTATCTACCATATGTTCTAAAACTCTTGGACCAGCAATAGTTCCATCTTTAGTAACATGTCCAATTATAACAGTAGTAATAGCTTTCATTTTACACATTTTCATAATTCTAGCCGTTATTTCCCTTACTTGACTTACACTACCAGGTGCAGAAGTAATATCTTCTGAATACATAGTTTGAATTGAGTCAATAATAACAAACTTAGGCTCTAATTTTTCAATTGATTCTTCAATACTATTAATATCAGTTTCACCTAAAAACATAATATTATCATTTTTTATATTTAATCTATCTGCTCTAATTTTTATTTGTTCACCAGATTCTTCACCAGAAACATATAAAACTTTGCCATCAACATTAATCCTCTGACATATCTGTAAAATAAGAGTAGATTTACCAATACCAGGCTCACCACCCAAAAGAGTTAAAGAACCGTTAACAAATCCACCACCTAAAACTCTATCAAGCTCATCAAAGCCAGACTTTATCCTTGAAATTTTCACTTGTTCAATAGAATTCAACGAAACAGGCTCTATGCTTTTTTTAGAAGTAACTTTCGAACCATTTTGTTTAACAACCTTTTCTTCAACAAAAGTATTCCACTGATTACAGGCTGGACATTTACCAAGCCATTTAGCAGACTCGTATCCACACTCATTACAAAAAAACACTGTACTCGTTTTAGCCAAAATTTCACATCCTTTCATATATAATATTTTCAAATTAAGCATATAGAGAATATTTAAAATTATTCTTTTGCTATGTGCAAATGTAGTTTTCGTGCAATTTCCTAGAAAAATTAACTGAGGGTGCACAGAACTTGTATGTGGAGAGGCTCAGTTAATTTTTTTTAGAAATTATCGAAAACGAAAAGCAGCCCTTAGCAAAATAATAATTTTAAATATCCTCTATAATGCTTAGTAATTAATATAAATAGTAACTGTATTTAAAATATCTTTTAACAATGCAAGATGTCTAGCACCTACACATATAGTCGAGTGGCCATACTAATAAACATCGCATGAGACCAAGTAAGACCAATAATCCATGATGGTTTCATTGTTTCATTATCTACTTGTTCTCCCAAAAAGCCATGCTCTGAAGCACTTCTAACAGCAAAATCAAAACATTCCTTAGCCTGCTTTCTATTGCCAGCCTCAAAATAATAATTTGACATCCACAAATTAGCAATAACCCAAGGGCAATAACCACCATTATAAGTATCACCCTCATAACGAATATAACCACCAGTATAAGTTCTAATAGTCATATTCATTCTCTCAATAGTAGTCAAAATCCTTTTTTCCTTTGGAGTAAACATACCAAAAGGATAAACACACCCCAAAATACTAATATCAATTCTACCATCTTCTAAATTTCTAACAAAACTCTTCTTATGCTCATCATAAAAATTATTTAAAACATATTCTCTAATATCACGTAAGCCCTTTTCCAATAGCTTTCTATTTTTTTCTATTGACTCTAATTTAAGCCTATTATTAACAAATTCATTTTTAACTTCCTCATAAATTTTAATCATAGCATTGTAAGCACCAAAAATAGCAGACATAGAATATAAACTTATTCCTTCATGTTCCTCCCATAAATCATAACTTTTTGGAAACTCATTCCTATTTTCTAAAACATCAGTAACATATCTCTCTAAGAAACCAATCCCATTTTCACACATCTTTAATGTATCTTTTAAAAATTTTAAATTCTTAGTTTTCTCATAATGTTTATAAACTCCAAAAATAACACTAGCAGTCTCATCAATTTGATATCCCCAACAAGGAGCCAATCGACCATCTGTATAAAATCTCTGTTCCCAACCACCATCTTTACTTTGTGTCATTTTACAAAATACTTTATAAAACTTATCAACTTCTTTCTCCATGCCAATCTCATCTAAACCAGCAGCTATAAAACCAGCGTCACGTGGCCAGCAATAAGAATATCTACCACACTTTTGTTTATATTCATCACTCTCCACACCTGCTGAAATTCCACCAGTAGTCTCATTTATTAAAAGAGGCATAAGTAAAATGCTTCTATCATAAATTTTCTTTAAATCAGAATTAGCCTTTTCCTGCTTAAATTCTAATTTAGAATGTTCTTTTAAATACTTTCTCCAATACTTTTTAGTATCTTCAAGCTCTTTTTTTAAATCAATCTTTCTAAATCTCTCTATTTCAGTTTGCAAATCATTTAATAAACTCTTCTTTGAATTATCATTTACATTAACACACAAATTAAATACAGTTTCATCACCTGGCTTCAAAACACCTAAGTCATATTGAATAGCAGAATCTGAAGACATTCCTACATAATCTTTTCCGCCAATAACTCCATCCATTATATTATTTGAAGCATTATTAATTTGGCAATTAGCTACTTTTTCTTTTGCAAAAGTACATACTGTATAATCATGTGTATATTGAAATAAAGTATCATTCTTGAAAAGTCCACAAGCATCATTATTTATATTAGTAAACATTTTTGAATACACTAAAAAGTTCAAATTCAAATCAATGTTACTATTATTTTTTAAATGATATCTACGAACTAAAAGATCCTCTTTAATAAGAACAAAATCAATTTGTTTAATATTCAAATTAAAATAAGTATTTGTTATATCAGTTAATAACACATTAGTTCCATCCATATAATTTTGGCTATACACATTATTTATATCATTATGAAGATATATCATAGCAGAATCATTTATTTTAACTCCTGTATGAAAAATCTCAAAAAATTGTTTATAATCTGGTGCTTGATTAAATAATCTCAAAAGTTCTCCTCTTTTCGAAAAACTAACAAGCATATTTTTATTTCCTATAACTGCATCATTAAAATATTTTGTTACCATGTTTTTTTCCCCTTTTTAGTCAATTAAATTCTTTATCTGTTCTTCTAATCTTTTTACCTTATCATTTAATTTCTCAATCTCATTATCTGGATTTTCTTTCATTAATTTTTCTTCTTTAACTGTTTGTGTTACATTATTTATTTCATCTTGTATTCTATCAAGTTTCTCTAAAATCTGTAATCTTAAAAATTGATTTTCTAATTTTTCAGAATATTCTAATTTTTCTTCAAGTTTAGGAATATCAGCAACTTCATATCTTTCCCCGAAACTAGGAATCGTAACTGGAATCTCTGCATTAGCCCCAATTAATTCTTTTAATACTTCTTGACTCTCATCTTCACCATGAACTAAAAATATATGTTTAGGTTTATTTATAAATGAATAAACAAAATTCAAAAGCCATTCTTGGTCTGCATGTCCTGAATATCCTTCAATATATTCTATTCTAGCATTTACTGAAATCTCTTCTCCAAAAATTTTAACCTTTTCAGCACCATCAACAATTGACCTACCAAGTGTTCCAGGAGCTTGATATCCAACAAATAATATTGTACTTGCTGGATTCCATAAATTATGTTTCAAATGATGTTTTATTCTTCCAATATCACACATACCACTTGCAGATATAATAATAGATGGATAATATGTTTCATTTAAAGCTTTAGATTCATCTGCCGTTTTAGTAAATTGTAATCCTGAAAACTCTAATGGATTATCACCATGTTTTATTTTTTCCTGAATTTCATCTTCAAACAAATCTATATTTTTCTTAAATATTTCTGTTGCAGAAATAGCAAGTGGGCTATCAACAAAAACTGGTGTTTCCATCAATTGTTTATATCTTCTTTGGAATTCTTCATCATCTTTGTGTTCATCTTTTATCTTATCAATTTCATATAAAATTTCTTGTGTTCTCCCTACCGCAAAAGATGGAATAATTACTCTTCCACCATTATCTAGCGTTTGAGAAACAATTTCTAAAAACATTTTTGCTTTATCATCATTTCTTAAATGTAATCTACTTCCATAAGTTGATTCCATAACTAAATAATCAGCACTTTCTATCATTGTTGGAGAATCTAAAAGAGGAATATCATTATTTCCTAAATCACCCGTAAAAACAATTTTCTCTGTTTTACCATTTTCAGTAACCCAAATCTCAATAATACTTGAACCAAGCATATGTCCTGCATCATTAAATCTAACTTGTATATTTTCAGCTACATCAATAATTTCATCATATTGAACAGGTTTAAATACTTCTAACGAATTTTCAGCTTCCTCAGCTGTATATAAAGGTGGCAGTGGCTCTAACCCTGCTCTTATTCTTTTTCTATTTTTCCATTCAATTTCTGTTTCTTGAATATGACCACTATCAGGAAGCATTATTGCACACAAATCCACAGTAGCCTTATGAGCATATATTGGAGCTCTAAATCCCTCATTATATAATTTTGGAATACGACCTGAATGGTCAATATGAGCATGTGTTAAAAGCATAAAATCTATTTCTTTTGGATCATATAAAAAGTCCTCCGAATTCTCAATTTCTTGAGCAGCTTTCCCTTGATACATTCCGCAGTCAACTAAAAATTTTTTTCCTGCTGCCTCAACTAAAAAGTTTGAACCTGTTACAGTTCTTGCAGCTCCTAAAAAAGTAATATTCATAAACTCCTCCTTTTCTTTTGTTAAAAAACATACATAGGTATTCTCCTATTTTGTTTAAAATTCAAATCACTCATACTGGCTGTAAATTCAATCTCTTTCTGTACATCAACAACTTCATTATCATACACAGTAACTTCAAGAATATTTTCGCTAGTTAAATTCAATGAAATATCAACATCTTCATAATTAGAAATTGCTGTATCTAGTGCAACTGAAATTATATTATAATTAAGTTCGATATCTTGACAAAAAATATTAAAAACTTTTTCTTTGCAAGCCTTGGTAACAACAAATTTTAAAATCTTATCTATATTATCAAATAAAATAGGAACATCTTCTATCTTCTCATTTTCATTTACTCTAAGTTTTCTATAATAACGCATTTTGTATATTATATCAATAATTTCCTCTTTTGAAGATATCTTTTCTGTATTTTTTGCAAAACACTTAATAACTTCTTTTTGATAATCTATTGAATAATCATAAACAGTCTTATTTTCCACAACCACAGACATTATCTGCATTTTCTCAACTAATTCATTTTTAAGTTCAGAATAATTCGCTGGTTTAACCATTTCATTTAATTCTCTTATTCTCTTAACACATTTTTGTCTTTCCACTTGCAATCTTTGAATTAAATCACTAACATTAAATATCTTTTTATCCTCTGGTAAATTTTTATTTCTTCTCTCAAATTCCTTAATCAAAGCATCTCTATCATTCATAATAATATCTTTTTGTTCAATCTCACTATTTATTTTCTTTTTTTCTTCTGAAACACGATATATATATGATGTCTTATCTTTCATATTCTCATACGCCTTAACAACTCTGTCATATTCTTTCTTTAAACTTTCCTTTTTTTCTTTACCAGAAGATGCAATTATTAATCTAGCTAATGCAATATACAAACTTCTACTAATTTCTTTTCCATAATACTCTAAAATCTCTTTTCTAAGCTCATAAATATAATCAGTTTTTCCGAGAAGCATCATTTTCCCATTCTTTCAAGAAATCTTCATCAACTAATATTCGTATAGTCTGATAAATCATATTAGCTATATAATTCATATTTGTATCATCAACCAAATTCCATGACCAACCATTAAAATTCCTTATAACTTCTGTTGAATTTAAAATTGTTCCTTCAACTAAAATTTTCTGGAATTGTTCTTTAATGTAATAATAACTTTTAGGAATATAAAAATATTTTGGTTTTATATCCATAATTCCATACAAAATAGCTTGCTCTGTTGGATATGAATAAATTCTCTGCTCTTTCTCATCAGTTAAAGCAAGCACATTTTCTTCTTTTAATAATTTAACTTCTTCTTTCTTAGGATCAATTAAAAATATATATTTACAATTATTTGAAACTATTTTTATAATTTCATCTATAAAATCATTCTGCTTTTGAAAAATACCTTTTATCTGAGAATAATCTTTATATGAAGTTTCTATTTTATAAATCATACTTAAAAGAAGATTTTTTGCATCTTCGGAAAAATTCTTCTTCTCTAGCATTTGATCTAAAATATAATTATAATCTTTTAATTTAGAAAATATTTTTCCCTTCATCTTTTGCAAAAAACCTCCATTTAAAAAGTTAACTATTCTTCATTAGTATTTCCAGCTGGTGTCATTTTTAATTCTTGCCATCTCTCTTTAGACATAAGCACTTCACGAGGCTTACTTCCTTGATATCCAGATATAATACCTCTTTGCTCCATTTGATCTATTATCCTTCCAGCACGTGCATAACCAACTTTAAATCTTCTTTGAATTAATGAAGCAGAAGCAGAACCAATCTCAATAACAGCTTCTATTGCCTCTTCTAGGTATTCGTCAGCCTCATCATCTTCTGAATTTTCAAGCGTTTCTTTATCAGTAGAATTAGCTTTTTCTATTGATTCCATAATATCGTCACTATAAACAGCTTCTCCATCTCTTTTTAAGAAATCAACAATTTTTTCAACATCACCATCTGAAATAAAAGCACCTTGAACTCTTGTAGCTTTAGATGCACCAGATGGATAAAATAACATATCACCTTTTCCTAGTAATTTCTCAGCACCCATTGTGTCCAAGATAGTTCTAGAATCAACTTGTGATGAAACAGCAAATGCAATTCTTGATGGTATATTAGCCTTAATAATACCTGTAATTACATCAACAGATGGTCTTTGAGTAGCAATTACTAAGTGCATACCAGCAGCTCTTGCCATTTGTGCGAGTCTACAAATTGCATCTTCAACATCTTTTGGCGAAACCATCATTAAATCTGCAAGTTCATCAATAATTATAACAATTTGTGGTAATTTACCATCAACTCCTTCTTTATCTAATGCAGCATTATATCCTTTAATATCTCTAACATTTTTTTGAGCAAACAAGCTATAACGATTTACCATTTCTTGAACAGCCCAAGCTAAAGCTCCAGCAGCCTTTTTAGGGTCTGTCACAACTGGAATTAATAAATGAGGTATTCCATTATATACAGAAAGTTCAACTACCTTTGGATCTACCATTATAAGTTTTACTTCACTAGGTTTAGCTTTATATAAAATACTTGTAATTAAAGTATTAATACATACTGACTTACCAGAACCTGTTGAACCAGCAATCAAAACATGTGGCATTTTAGCAATATCAGTTACTACCGTATCACCAGAAGCACCTTTACCAAGTGCAAAAGCAAGTTTCGATTTTGAACTATTAAATTCCTCAGAATCAATAATGTCTCTTAATGGTACAATTTCTTTCTCTTTATTTGGAATTTCAATACCTACTGCTTGTTTTCCTGGTATAGGAGCTTCAATTCTTATTGATTCAGCAGCTAAATTAAGTGCAATATCATCTGAAAGCTTAGCTATTTTACTAACTCTAACTCCCTCAGCAGGTTTTAATTCATAACGTGTTATAGCAGGACCAACAGATACATTTTCAACCTTAGCAGAAACACCAAAACTATATAAAGTTTTTTGTAATTTTGTAGCAGTATCTGTTAAAGCTTTTTTGCTTCCTTTAGAAACCTTTCCATCACCTTGTGATAATAACTCAATTGGTGGAATTTCATAATTCTCATCATCAACTGTATGTGTATAATGTTCTAATTGTAAAACCGATTTTGTTTTTTCCTCTTTTTCTTCTTGAACTTCTTTAAATATATTTTCTAATTCATCTGGTTTTGAAGTTTTATCCTCAATAATAATATTTTCTTCTGAATCTTTTTCCTCTTTTTCTTTTTTAGCAAATAAACTAATTTTCTTCTTTTCTTCTTTTGGTTCATTAAAATGATTTATAACAATTTCATCTTGTAGTAATTCTACTTGTTCATTTTCTTTTATTTTAGGATGACGTTCTCTTTCAGGATTAGCCTCCATAACATTTCTTCTATTTTTTCTTCTTTCTTCTCTTCTTTCATCAAAAGCTAAACGTTCTTGTTCTCTTCTTTCCATACGTGCTTGCTTTTTATCTTCATTTCCCTCGATAATATTTATAAGCAATTCCGTTGGATTAATACTCACTAAATATAAAAATGCAACAAGTGCTATTGCTATTGTAAGAACAGAAGCTCCAAGAGTTCCTATTAAACTAGTAAGTGGCATACCAATTATTGCTCCAATTGCTCCTCCACCTTTATTTTCTGTTCCTAATTTATATGCTTCACTAACTACTTCCTCAAAAGTAACATTAGGAGTTAAACTAACTTTTGAAAATTGATAAACATGCATAAGAGTTGTTATACATAGCATGCAAATAATAAATTGAGTTACTTTAGTAGTAACATATTCGCTTTTTTCTCTCATCAATGAAATAGCTGTAATAAATATTCCAACAGGTATAACATATTTAATTATTCCAATTAATCCTCCAATTAATGGACTAATGAATGCTCCAATTTTTCCTGCATTTGTATATATTAAAATTCCTAATAATAAACTAACTATAATCATAATTATAATTAACATATCTGGACTTATTGAAACTTTTTTGGTTGGTGCTTTTCTTTTACCACTATTATTTGTTCTCGTTTTTTTTCTACCCAAAGTACTCCCCTCCATTTTACACACAACATTATACCAAAACCAATAAAAAAAGAACACATTTTTAAAGATTTTTTTACTTTAAAAATGTATTCTTTTTTATTTTAATTCTTTTCTATTATTTTTTATTGTATTTACTGCACTATCAATTGTACTTTGAGCAGCTTCTATATTAGTTTTTAAAGTTAAAATAGTTTCCTCAACCTCACTTAAAATATTATCTGCATATTCCTTCGTTCCTTCAGACATCTGCCTAGAAATTTCATTTGCAGATTCAATTATTCTCTGCTTTTCATCATAAGCTTTTCTTGTTATCTCATGTTCATCAATCATAGCAATAATTCTATTCTCAGCCTCTTTAACAATATCTTCACCCTCTTTTTCAGCCTCTTGAATTATTCTAGTACGCTCTTCTTTAACCCATTTAGCCTGTTTAAGTTCATCAGGCAATTTAAGTCTAATTTCTTTTATTATATCTGAAATTTCATCTTTGTCTACAATAACTTTATTTGAAAAAGGTAATGTTCTACTATTTTCTAATAAATCTTCAATTGTTTCTAAAAGAGTAAATATCTCCATTTGCTACTCCTTTCAAGTATATCGAGTTTCATCTGTTCAAAAACATGAGACTCACACGCCCATACTTTCGCATATCAAAAATGTTTACATTTAAATCCTTTATCTCCTCTTGAACTCTATCTGGTTCATCAGTTTCAACAACTATAATAGCATCCTCATTTAAAAGATCTAAATCAACAATTCTTTTAACAGATTTATAAATCAAATCTGTTTTATAAGGTGGATCCAAAAAAACAATATCTAATTTTATTTCATTTTTTTCTATTTGTTTTAGTGCCACTTCAAAATCATTCTTTATTAATAAAGATTTCTCACCAAATCTAGTTTTTTCAATATTTTTTTCTATAATACTTACTGCATTTCTATTATGTTCACAAAATATAGCCATGCTAGCTCCTCTACTAATAGACTCTAAACCTAATGCACCAGAACCAGCAAACAAATCCAATACAACTGCATCTTGAACCCTAAAATTTAATATATTAAATAACGGTTCTTTAATTCTATCTAATGTAGGTCTTGTATTGAATCCATCTAATGTATATAATTTTGTTCCTCTAGCAATCCCACTAATGATTCTCATATAAATACTTTTCCTCTAATTATATATGTATATTTTATTTTAAATATAAAATAAGTCAATAAGATTTACACAAATGTAAAAAATACTTAATTTTTTTGTAATATGCAAAAAAAGGTTGATTTTTAAATCAACCTTTAATTTTTATCTTTTGTTAATCTTCTTTCATATCCTTTAGTAACTCTAATTGAGAAATTAATAAAGCTTCCATTTTTGCTCTGTAAATGTCAAATTGTTTTTTAGTCTCTGAAAATTCTCTTCTTCTTGTCTCTAAATCTTTTGTAACTTCATCCACTTGGTCTTGCATTTTTGACCTAGCATTTCTAATGATACTATCAGCTTCATCTTGTGCATTACTCTTTATATCATCAGCAGTCTTTTGTGCCATAACTAAAGTATTCTGTAAAGTTTGTTCAATAGTCTTATATCTTTCTAAATCACTTTTTAGTCTTTCTATTTCTGCATTTAATTCTGAATTATCTTTATATAACTTTTCATAATTAACTGTAATTTCATCTAAAAAATCATCTACTTCATCTACATTATACCCATTCATCATTTGTTTTTGAAATTTTTTATTTTCAATGTCTAGTGGTGTAAGCATTACTATTCCTCCTATTTTGTTTATTTAAGCCATGAAACAGAAAGTTTATTTTTTATTTCCTCTCTTGTCATATCATTAACTATATCATAATTAAATGGTGCAACTATAAATATAGAATTAGAAACTTTTTCAAAGTGTCCATCAAGAACCTTAACAGCTCCACTAATAACATCTAGAATTCTTCTTGCCACATCTTTATTAACATATTCTAGATTTACTACTATAGCATTTTTTTCTCTTAACAATATACAAATATCCTCTGCTTGTTCAAAAGACGTTGGCTTAGCAATTTTCATTTTTATTTGTTGTTGTGACATATTAACAACTTTATTTTTTCTATTTTTAAATAATCCTCTCTCTTCTTCTTCATCTTGAATTTCATCTTCGCCATCATAAGAATAAGGATATTCATTATCTATCATTTCTTCTTCATCTTCTTGAGCTTCTCCATTATCTACACCTAAAAAATCTAATATTTTATTTACAACTGCGTTAGCCATTTACTTTCCTCCCAAAATCATCGTTTTAATTTTAATTACTGCATATAGTATCCTTCTTTTCTAAAAATATGTCAATAACTTTTGTTTTTTTGTTATAAAAAAATAATCTCTTTGTAATATTATTGTAATATTATTTATATTTAACTGTAATCCTATCATATTGTTTAATAGTATACATATTTATTATTGTCTCATATGAATACCCCATATCTTGTAATTCTTTTGAAGAATAATTATCAATTATAGCATAAGAGTCATTTTGGGCTAATACTTTTATTAAAACTCTTGCACTATACCCTGCTCTATTTCTTTCAACATACTTTTTTCCATCTTCTTCAATTATTGCTGAATTAGGAACTTTAAGTCCACTATGTTGCCACCAAATAACATTAACTGAAAGTTTTCTATAATTAATAAGTTTCTCTGGTAAATCACTAATTTTAAAAATAATTATTCTTGAATTTTCTTCTTCATTTATTTGAATAACTTCAGCATTAAAAATCTTTTCAGTATCTATCTCAATTCTTGCTGTATCACCTATTTTTGTAGTCATCGCCTTTTCTGAATCCATTTCAATTGCCAAATAAGAAGCAAACTCTGTTATAACTTTTCCTTTTTGATTATTAGTTTCAATTAAATCGGCAGTCTTTAAATTTAATCCATTTAAAAAGTCTTTTGTCAAATAACTAAAATCTTTCGTTGTAAAAACATTTTCTAAATTATCTATTCTATAAGAAATAATTCCGCTATAGTCTGATTTTATCTCCTCTGCACCATCTGTCAATTTATTCAAATATGATTTCTTTTGCTCAATAAGCTCTTTTAAATATGAACCTGTTTTACTCGAATCACCAATTATTGTAGAAATTTTATATGTATAATCATTAATCTCTTTTTTATAATTATTTATTTCTTCAATATTATTAGTTTTATAAATCTTCTCTTCTAATTCTTTAATATTATTTTTTAAAGTATCTATATCAGTTGTATAAATTGTTTCTTCATTTTTTTGTGCTTCTGCAATTTTTTTATCAATCTCTGCAATTTCATTTTTTATAGTATCTTCACCATTAACATAGTATCTAAATACTGGATCACCTTTAGCAACCTTTTTTCCTTCTGAAATAGTTTTTTCCATTCCATTCATATAATTTTCTCCTTGTAAAACTACTTCATCTCTAATTACATAAGCATCAACAGTTTCTTCTAAATTTAAAATTCCATCTTCAACAACAAAAGTATCATTTGGACTCATTACAAGACCAATCGTATTATATACTAAATAAATAACCAAAATAATTACAAGAAAAACGTATAAAATTTTCTTTTGTTTTTTCACTATATACAATCTTCCTTTCTCTTTTCAAAAACTTGTAAAATAGTATTAATGTTCTCCTCCTTTGAATTTAAACCATCAATCCAAACAATATCCTTATTCTTTCTAAACCATGTAAGCTGTCTTTTAGCATATCTTCTAGATTCCTGTTTAATTTTTTCTATCATTTCATTTTCAGTTATTTCTTCATTTAAAAACTCAACTACTTCTTTATATCCTAATCCTTGCATTGCAGTTGGAAATTTTTCATACTTCTTTACAATACTTTTAACTTCATTAACTAATCCTTGTTTAATCATTAAATCAACTCTAAGATTAATTCTCTCATAAAGTTTTTCTCTATCCATATTTATAGCAAAAACTCTATAATCATATTTAACACCATTTATTCTTGAAATTCTCTCCATTTCAGTTTTAGTCTTACCTGTTAATTTATAAATTTCCAGAATTCTTGTTATTCTTTTTTTATCATTAGGACTTATTTTTTCCATAGCTTCTTTATCAATCTTTTTAGCTTCCTCATATAATTCAAGTAAACCATCTTCTGTTTCAGCCCTAGACATAAGCTCATTTCTATAATCTTCATCAAATTCAATATCAGGATACTCAATACCATAAACTAAAGTATCAATATACAATCCAGTTCCCCCAACAACAATAGGAACTTTTCCCTTTTCTAAAATCTCCTCAATTTTCTTCTCTGCATCAATTTTAAAATCCGCAACAGAATATCTTTCATCAGGAGAAACAAAATCAATTAAATGATGCGGAATTCCATCCATTTCATCTGGCAATGGCTTAGCAGTACCAATAGTCATATCCTTATAAATCTGCATCGAATCAGCAGAAATAACCTCACCATTCATTCTTTTAGCAAGCTCCACGCCCAAAGAAGTCTTCCCAGAAGCAGTAGGACCACTAATAACAATAACCTTAGGTTTCATTTTTCACTCCTCTATGATTGCATTAAAATACATGTTAATAATTCTAATATTGTATAAATAAAATTAGATATTAATTCTTAGCGACGCGCAGTTTCGAAGCTTTGAATAGAAGTTGTAAAAGCTTGCTTTGTACAACTTCTTCAAATGCGAGCAGCAAGGAGCAAGAAATAATATATAATTTTATCTATTCAAGAATTAATTTTATTTTCTAGAAAATTTACGCTCAATCTCATACTTAGACATCCTAATAGCAGTAGGCCTACCATGAGGACAAGTAAAAGGATTTGGAAGCTCCAAAAGCCTCTCCATCAACTTATCAACCTCAGCCTCAGTCAACTTCATCTTAGCCTTAACAGCAGACTTACAAGCAATAGTAGCAATAAACCTATCCTCTTTGTCCTGTCTATCAGTTCTAGAATAATTATCAATTTCATCCAATAATTCTAGAAATAACTGCTTAGTATTCATATCCATACAAATATTAGGAACACCATTCAATTTTATAGTATTTTCACCAAAAGCCTCCAATGAAAAACCAGCTCTCTCAAACATATCTACATTTTCCGTAATCAATTCTTTTTCTTTATGAGAAAGAGTTATAATATCAGGTAAAAGCATAAGTTGAGAATCCTTATCAGTATCACTATAATAATTCTTCTTAACCTTTTCATACATAATTCTCTCATGAGCAGCATGTTGATCAATAATATAAATCTCATTTTCAATTTCAACAATTATATAAGTTGAAAATGCTATACCAAGAAATTTATAATTCTTTCCAACCATATTTTTAAATTCTTCAATCTGTTCAGAATTATGTTCTGTTATAACATTTTCATTTTCTTCTGCTTTTTCTGATTCAGTTTCTATTTTTTCTGGTTCAATATCTATTTTATCTATTTCATCTGGTCTTACAGAACCAATTATTTCATCAAAAACTTTTTTCTCCGAATCTGAAAGTTCTTTAATATCAGTAGTCTGAGCAACTTTATTTCCAAAAACTTTTGTATACATATCATCAAAACTATTTTCACCTTCTGGAATATGACTCTCTATTTTAGAATTCTCTATTGCCTCTCTTTGTTTTATTAACTCCTCTGTCATTTGTTCAACTTGTGATTCAGATGGAACAATCACATCTGTCTTTTCATCTTTCTCATTATTCTCTCCTACTTCAACTTCACTTTCATCTGAATCAATAATAGGTACAGGAGTATACACAGAAGAAGTTTCAGAAACGCCAAATTTCTCTAAAGCTTTTTCGCTACCTTCTAATACATCTTTATCAATTTCATTTTCATCTTGTAAATGTTTATTCTTTTTAGAAAACTCTTTATCATTTTTTATAGTTTCAATTACAGCCTGTAATTCATCTTGAACAATTTCTTTTTTAGTTTCAGTAACATCCTCTTTTTCTTCTTTTATTAGTTCCTTAACTTCTTCTTTTTCATGAACAACACTTTCAACTAATTCTTTCTTAGTTAACGCCTCTTTTATTGCGTAATACACAGCCTTAAATACCTTATTTTCTTCTTCAAATCTAACCTCTAATTTAGCTGGATGAACATTAACATCAACCATACTTGGATCCATTTGAATATTTAATACTAAAAATCCATATTTATTTATTGGAATCATACCTTTAAAAGCTTGTTCTGCCGCAGCAGTTAAAGTTCTGTCCTTAATATATCTACCATTAATAAAATATAATTGATTAGTACGATTTGATCTAGCAATTTCTGGTTTACCAACAACTCCTGTAACCCTTATTCCCTCATACTCATAATCTGTTTGTATTATA
Source organism: uncultured Clostridium sp. (assembly GCA_947382445.1). Next base: position 16,821 of record CANCZH010000010.1, read on the forward strand.
GCTTCAGCAATATCTTTACCATAAATACTATATATTACACTTTTCTCATCATCATTTCCATTTGTTTGAATTATTGTTTTTCCAGAACTAATTAATTTAAAAGATATATGCTTATTAACCAAGGCTAATCTTGTAATTGTATCTTCAATGTATCCAGATTCAGTGTAATCCTTTTTTAAAAATTTATAACGAACTGGTGTATTATAAAATAAATTTTTAACAGTTATAGTAGTACCAATAGGAGCTCCAACTTCACTTTGTTCAAGAGTTTTTCCACCCTCAACAATAATTTTATGACCAATACTACTATCAGAAGTTCTTGATACCATTTCAACATTTGCAATAGCAGCAATACTAGCTAGTGCCTCACCTCTGAACCCCATAGACATTACTTTCAAAATATCCTCTGCTTTTCTTATTTTACTAGTAGCATGTCTTTCAAAAGCAATTTCCATATCATCTTCTGGAATACCTTTTCCATTATCAGAAATACGAATAAAAGAAATACCTCCATTTTTTATTTCAACTGTAATCTTAGTTGCTCCTGCATCTATTGAGTTTTCAACCATCTCTTTTACAACTGAGGCAGGTCTTTCAATAACTTCTCCAGCAGCTATTTTATTAATTGTTAAATCATCTAATAATACAATATTTCCCATATCTCATTCCTCCAAAACTTAAACATCCCATTACTTTGTCAGTATTATATCACTAAATAAATTTATTTGTATAGAATTTTATTTATTTTTTAGTAACACTTTTCTTTAAAAATCATAGTATATAACATACTAAGGATTTACAAAAAGCTTCAAGCTTGAAATACTTAAAAGGGGGGATATACGATGCCAGAAAATAGAGGTTGCGGATGTTTCGGTAATGGTGATGACTGCTTATGGATAATAATACTTTTAATCATAATCTTCTGCTGTTGCGGTGGAAACAGAAATTGTGGTTGCTAGTTAAATTAGCATAATCAATAGAACAAATCGGAAAGCCATTAAATTAGCATAATTTTTACTTTTCTCTTTGGCTTTCCGTTAATTTGTGTACATTGTGTTTTATATATTAGAAAAGTCAGTATGATTTTCTTAATATATAAAAAGGGACTTAAAACGTTTAACACATTTTAAGTCCCCAATTATTATTAATATTAGAATCCCATATCTTGTGGCATTCCAGTACCTTCACCATGACCACCACAACCACAATTTTTCTCTTTTTTATTAACAACACAAGATTCAGTAGTTAGAATCATAGAAGCAATACTCTCTGCATTTTGAAGAGCAGATCTTGTAACCTTTGTAGGGTCAACTATACCTGTTTTCTTCATATCAACATATTGCTCATTTTTAGCATCAAATCCAACACTAGGATTACTATTTTTTACTTTATCTAAAATAATAGCACCTTCTAATCCAGCATTTTCAGCAATTTGTCTAACTGGCTCTTCTAAAGCTTTAAGAACTATTTTTATACCAAGTTTTTCATCTTCTCTTGCATTTTCTAGAAGTTCTTCTACTTTAGAAATAATATTAATATATGCTGTTCCTCCACCAGCAACTATTCCCTCTTCAACAGCAGCTCTAGTTGCAGATAAAGCATCTTCTATTCTTAATTTCTTTTCTTTCATTTCAACTTCAGTAGCAGCACCAACTTCAATTACAGCAACTCCACCAGCAATTTTAGCAAGTCTTTCTTGAAGTTTTTCTCTATCATAATCACTTAAAGTTTCTTTAATATTAGCTTTTAATTGTTTAATTCTAGCATCTAATTCTTCTTTATTGCCATTTCCACCAACTATAATTGTATTATCTTTTTGAATTTTTATTTGTTTAGCTCTACCTAAACTCATAATATTAGCATCTTTTAGCTCTAAGCCTAAATCCTCAGTAATAACAGTGGCACCAGTTAAAATAGCAATATCCTGTAACATATCTTTTCTTGAATCACCAAAACTTGGGGCTTTAACACAAGCAACATTTAAAACTCCTCTTAATTTATTTAAAATTAATGTAGATAATGCTTCACCTTCAATATCGTCTGCAACAATAACAAGTTTTCCTGATGCTCCCATCAATTCTTCTAGTAAAGGCAATATTTCTTGAATATTTGAAATTTTCTTATCAGTTAGCAATATATATGGATTATCCATAACAATCTCCATTTTTTCTGTATCTGTAACCATATATGGAGAAATATAACCTTTATCAAATTGCATACCTTCAACAACTTTTACTTCTGTATTAGAAGTTTTTGATTCCTCAATTGTAATAACACCATCTTTAGAAACTTTTTCCATTGCATCAGCAATTAAATTTCCTATTTCTTCATCATTAGCAGAAATACTAGCAACTCTTGCAATGTCTTCTTTTCCATTTACTTCAGAAGAAATATTTTTTAATTCAAGCACAGCTTTTTCTGTTGCTTTATCCATTCCTCTTTTAATAGCCATTGGATCTCCACCAGCAGCTATATTTTTTACACCTTCTTTAATCATCTTTTGAGCTAAAACAGTAGCTGTTGTAGTACCATCTCCAGCTATATCATTAGTTTTTATAGAAACTTCTTTTACTAAGCCAGCTCCCATATTTTCATAAGGATCATCAAGTTCAATTTCTTTTGCAATTGTAACACCATCATTTGTAATTAATGGAGCACCAAAATTTTTATCTAATACAACATTTCTTCCCTTTGGTCCAAGAGTAACCTTAACTGTATCAGCTAATTTATTAACCCCCTCTAATAAAGATTTTCTCGCATCTTCACTATATTTAATTTCTTTTGACATATGTATCAACTCCCTATTTTTTATTTTTTTATTTTAATTTTTCTGGTTATTCAACAATAGCTAAAATATCAGATTGACTAACTATTAAATAATCTTCATTTTCATATTTTACTTCTGTTCCTGCATATTTATTTAAAATTACTTTATCACCTTTTTTTACATACATTTCTTCCTTTGTACCGTCAACAACTTTACCTGGTCCAACTTCAATTACTTCAGCAATCTGTGGTTTTTCTTTGCTTGCAGTAAGAATAATTCCGCTTTTAGTTGTTTCTTCTTTTTCTTTCATTTTAATTAAAACTTTATCTGTTAATGGTTTTATCATATTACTACCTCCTTTTTAGCACTCTTATTTAGAGTCTGCTAATAATTTATACCTTTTCCCTTAAAATGTCAATAGTATTTATATAATTTTATTCAAATAAAATAAAAATATGACTAAAATGTTTTAATTTGATACACTAATCAATAAATCAGTATTTGCAGAATCATAGGCTTCAACATAATAACTATATTTAGTTCCATTATCTAAGGATGTTAGATTTATATTTATATTATTTTCTTCTAAACTTCCACTTATATTTATACTAGGAGCATTGGGCACCTCTTTATCATTTGCAAATATATCTGTATATTTATTTTCAGTAAGTTTTTTCTCTAAGTCTACAATTTTCTCCCAATTTTCTGCATTCTTTTCTTTACGATATATAACAAAATATTTATCTTTTTTATCATATGTAGACCAATCTAAATCCACTCCACCTTTTCCATTTTCCACTTCTAAATTTGCTTTACATGTTAATACTAATTGTGGAATTTCAAATTCATATACATTTCCTATATTTCCGAACCAAATCTTCTGCAACTACATATACATACTTCATTTTATAAACATCTGGTATTATTATTTCATCATATTTTCTTACTTCTATACTATTTTCTAATGTTAACTCTGGATTATTTAATTTCTCCATACTTGCTAAATATCTATATTTTGTTACTCCAGAGCCTTCTCCAAGTGTTTTATGTATATCATTTGATGTTACTTTTAATTTATTATTATGAATTTCAACATTAGTTATTGTAGGAGCAGTATTATCTAATTTATCAAGAGTTATTTCTTTACTAGATACATTTCCTAATCCATCTTTATATAAAGCAACTGCCTGTTTTGGGCTATACACATCTCCAATAAATTTATATTTTCTTGTAAAATCAATTTCATTTTCTGTTGCTAATTGATAATCATTTTCATCATTAAATGCTATTTCAACTTCTCCAATACCATAATCAGTACTACAAAATGTAAAAAGTTTTTCTCTTGCCCATTCACTAGAAACACTATTTTCCGATGTTGGTACTGGTGGAACACTATCTACTTTAGCTATTTCAAAAACTTCTTCTGCACTATTTTCACAGTTATCTGTTACAATACATTTATATGTTTTTCCACTTATTTCAGTTTCAAAAATTGGTGTACATGATATTGAATAATTTTTATTATTAACTTGAGTTTGGCCCTCAAATACTATATTTTCTTCATTACCAAACTCTACAATTTTTACTTTAACTGTATTACAATAGTTTTCTTTACCTGCAATTGTAATTTGCTTAGTTTTACTCCATTCTGTTAAATCTTGTTTTGATATACTTACTATTGTTGGAGAAATTATATCTGCTTTTACTTCATTATCACTAACACTGCTCAATGAATATGAAAATCCTCCATTAGATTTTCCAATTAATGATATTGCAATATTGAAACTTCCTTCTGTGTGTTTATTAAAAGTCAATGTTGCTGTAATTGTATAAATGTTTCCACTATTAGTCATATCAGTTATAATAGTTACATTATCTCCCGCACTACTACTTTTCAATATATGAGAATAGTTAAAATCAGTAAGAGTAGTAAATTTACAAACATATTTATATACTAAATCAGATTGCCTTTGAAGATAACTTTCCTCTAATTTTCCAATATATTTATTGCAAATCATACAATATCTCTTTCCTCCATTATCACCATTACTGCCATCACAATGCATTCCCTTCGAAACATAATTATATCCACAAACACTACAAGTACCTAAATTACTACAAGTAATTCTAATTCCATTTCTTTTGCAAAGATGTAAATTATCTAACCTTCCACATTTACTACAATAGTACCCTCCACTATATTCTGAACTCCAATTATTCCAAACCATATTACAACTAGCTTTACCATCTTGTGTTTCATATTTATAACCACAGACACAAGTAAATTTATGAACATTAGAAATATTGCAAGAATTTCCCATAGTCCAACCATTATCATTTAAACGATGTTTTGATACCTCCTTTTTTTCACCACATATTTTACATTCTTTCCAATGTTCTTGTTCATTATATTTTGTAAAAAGTACACATTCATGATTAAACCCATCTTGCATACTTATATTAGTAACATCAACAATTGTAATATTTTCTTCATCTTCATCAATAACTTTTTCATTTATTGCCTTTTTTATACTTTCAATAAATTCTAATTTATAAATTTTTTCAGAAAATAAAAATAACCCAACAAATAATAAAATGAAAACTAACATCATTACAATTATTTTAAATAAACTTCTTTTTCTCATTTTTTCCTCCTATTAATATTATTTTGGACTAACCGATAGTTCTCTTATTTCAGAGGTTTTTTTGTCTTTCGTATTATCCATAATACGTTTTATCATATTTTTAGCATAAAATCAATAATAATTAATAAAAAGGATGAAATTGGAATTATGGCTAAAGAAAAAAAATATAATGTCAAAAAATATAATGGTAAGTTAAATGTGATTGGTAAATCAATTCAAAAATACAGAAAAACTGCAAAATTATCATTAACTGAATTATCAAATAAATTGCAATTACTTGGATTAGATATTCCTAAACCATCTTTGCAAAATATTGAAAATGGAAAAAGAATAGTAAAAGAATATGAATTTTATGGACTATGCAAAGTTCTTAATGTTTCTATGGAAGAAATGCTAAAAGATTTTATAAAAGAATTAGAATAATATAGTTTAACATACTAAAAGAGGAGAAATACAATCTCCTCTTTTTACTCTGTTTCTATCAAATTATACTCTATAATATAATATGCATCATTTCTATGTAATAATATAAATTCCAAAGTATCTACTTCGTCAACTCCCTCAGTTTCTGAAACAGTTCTAATTTTAGCAGTCATTCTACTCAAATACTTAGATTTATCCTCTATTTCCGAATTCTCAATCAAAGTAAGTTTAACATCTGTATTATTAACCCCATCAATAATAGCTTTTTCTTGATTTTGCAAAGTATATTGCATCAAAATAATATCATCAACTTCATTTTTAATAGATAACTTATCTTCATAAGCCTTATCAAAATCATCTTTATTTTCACAATCAGAATAAATATATGTTGCAACCAAATTCATAAGTTGAGCAACCCCTTTACCATCATGTTCATTATATGCTCCAATAAAATTAATAAGAATTGCATTTGCACTATTAAACCCTACTGGTAAAACTTCACTTTGATATCCAATATCTCTAAGAACAACCTCATTATTAACTTTATCATTTTTAATCTTAATTTTTCTTCCGAAAAAACCAAGCAAGAGCAACTAAATCAATCAAAATTATTACTAACAACAAATTAATTAAAACTTTTTTCTTTTTCATAACTTTTTTTCCTTTGTTTTATTAATATTGTCTTCCCCAAACAACCATTGTATCAGCTTTTTTACCACATACTGGACAAGTATCAGCCAAATGTTCTTGTTCAAAAGGAATACATCTTGAATGTGCACCAGTAACCTCTTTTATCTTATTCTCACACTCAACATCTCCACACCACATTGTTTTTACATAACCTTGATTTTCTTCTAAATTTTTAAGAATTTCATCTAATGAATACGCAACTGTTGTTTTTTCATTCTTTCTTTTTAAACATTCATTATACATATTTTTTTGAATTTCTTCTAAAAGTTCAGCTAATCTATTATCTAAATTATCTAATTTTGCAACTTCTTTTTCCAAAGTATCTCTTCTAACTAAAACTGCTTGCCCATTTTCTATATCTTTTGGTCCTATTTCAATTCTAACTGGAACACCTCTCATTTCCCAATCATTGAATTTAAATCCAGTTGAATAATTATCACGTAAATCTAATTTCATTCTAAATTTATTTTTAAGACTATTATTTAATTCTTCTGCTTTTTCTATTACTCCTTCTTTATGAGCAGCTATTGGAACAATAACAGCTTGAATTGGAGCAACTCTTGGTGGTAATTTTAAACCTCTATTATCACCATGAGCCATAATAAGAGCACCAATAAGTCTAGTACTAATTCCCCAAGAAGTTTGATAAGCATATTCTTCTTTTCCTTCCCTGTTTTGGAATTTTATTTCAAATGGCTTAGTAAAGTTTTGACCAAAGTAGTGTGATGTTCCAGCTTGAAGAGCTCTACCATCATGCATTAAAGTTTCAATTGTATATGTTGCTTCTGCTCCAGCAAATTGTTCTTTTTTAGTTTTTCTTCCTTTTAAAACTGGAATAGCAAGTAAATTCTCAATAACATCTGCATATATATCATGCATTTTTAAAGTAAATTCTTTTGCTTCCTCTGCTGTTTCATGTATAGTATGACCCTCTTGCCATAAGAATTCTCTTGAACGCAAAAAAGGTCTTGTTTCTTTTTCCCATCTTAAAACATTGCACCATTGGTTACCAAGTAAAGGTAAATCTCTCCAAGATTTGATCCATTTTGAATACATTGTTGACATTATTGTCTCTGAAGTAGGACGTATGCAAAGTCTTTCTTCAAGTTCTTCTTCTCCACCAATTGTAACCCAAGCTACTTCTGGAGCAAATCCTTCAACATGTTCTTTTTCTTTACTTAATAGATTTTCTGGTATTAAAAGTGGCATGTATAAGTTAGTTACACCAACTTCTTTAAACTTTTTATCAGCATAATTTTGAATGTTCTCCCATATTGCATATCCATAAGGACGAATAGCAATACATCCTTTAGTATCTGCATAATCTGCAAGTTCTGCTTTAAGTACAACATCTGTGTACCATTGTGTAAAATTCTCTTCTATATTAGTTATTTCTTTTACAAATTCATTTTTATTATTACTCATTTTCTTTACTCTCCTCATTTTCAAAATCTTCAAGAACTATTTGTTCATTTTCATCCAATTTATAACGTGGAAGCTCCGGTAGTTCATCTAAAGAACCTAATCCAAACATCTTTAAGAATTCATCAGTAACTACATACATCGTAGGCTTTCCAGGTAAATCCGCTTTTCCAGCATCTTTAACTAGATTATACTCCATTAATCTATAAAGAGTTCCATCAGAATTAACTCCTCTAATTGATTCTATTTCAGCACGAGTAATATTAGGATTATAAGCAATTATAGATAAAATCTCTAAAGAAGCAGCAGACAATGATGGTTTTGCACGATTATCAAAAAGTTGAGTAATATAATCATAATACTCTTTTTTGGTAGATAATTGATATCCATCATTAACACGAATTAATTCAATTCCTCTAAGTTCATTCTTAAAATCTTCTGCAAGATTATTCATTATAGAACCTACTTCATCTGGTGTCATTTCTAGAATTTTGGCAAGTTCATTAGTTTTAACAACTCTACCAGCTGCAAATAACATTGCTTCAATTATTGCTTTTGTTTCTTCTAATTTCATCTATTCTCATCTCCAATGCATCTATTATTACATGAAATTACTCATGTGTCAATAAATTGCACTTATTTAATAAGTAAAAATTTGTTCTGTATATTATCAAATTTTTCCATTAAAAAGGTTGATTTTTAACTGTTTTAGTGTTATAATAAAAATGTAATTTTTTTCATGAAAGGATTTAATTATGGAAGTAAAAGAGAAACAATCTTTTTTTAGAAAAATAATAAATGCAATAAAATCAACAGCTCTTTATTCTATATTTTTGGATGAAAATGCTGGTATGGTTATAGACTCAGAAAAAACAGATACAATAGGACAAGTTGAATCTCTTGCCCAAGTTAGTGGAATGTCAGCAGCAGAAGTAATGAATATAGAAGCTGCTTTTAATAGTGCACGTTCAAATATAAAGCCTTTAGCTGATAGAATGCAAACAATTCCTCAAGAACCCAAAAAATCTGTAAATCTATTTTCAGTAAATATAGAAGATTTAAATCATGATGTACCAAAAGAAAAAGCAAAAACTAAAAATAATATAAAACAAATAGAAGAACAAGAAAATAGTAAATAAAAAATATTAGGTCACAAATTATGGCCTAATATTTTTTTATTAACTTTCTAATTTGAAACACTTACTAATTCAAGAGTATTAGAATCATACGCTTCTATATAATAACTATATTTACTTCCACTATCACTTGAAATAGATATTATATCTATATTATTATCTAAAAAATTCCCATTTATATTAATACTAGGCACACTTGGACTAATCTTATCATTTGCAAATTCATCTATATAAAGATTTCCTTTAAACATTTTATCTAAACTCACAATAGTCTCCCACTCTACTGCATTTTCCTCTTTTCGATATATCACAAAATACTTATCTGAAATATCATAAGTAGACCAGTCTAGTTTTACTCCTCCTTTTCCATTTGCTAAATCTAATTCAACTTCACTTGTTAATATTAATTGTGGGATTTCTACTTCATAAATGTCACTTACATTTCCTACTAAATCTTCTGCAACTACATACACATACTTTATCTCTGATATATTAGGTATAACTATATTCCCATCAATATTAATTTCATTAATAATAGTTGAAACTTCTACATTTTCTAATTTTTCTCTACTCGTCATATACCTATATTTTTCTATACCAGATCCATCACCTAAAATCTCATGTCTATCATTAGCTTCAATACTTAATTTATTATTATGAACATTAACATTTGTAATAGTGGGAGCTGTATTATCCAATTTATCAATAGTAACCTTTTTTATAGATGCATTTCCTAACTCATCTTTATATAAAACAGAAATTTCTTTTTCAGTATATACATCTCCTATAAACTCATAATCTCTAAAATACTCATTTTCTTCCATTGAATTAGCCAATTTTAAATCCTCTATGTCTGCAAAAGCAATTGAAACATTCCCAATACCTCTATCTACTGCTTTAAAAGTAAATTTTTTCGATTTAGCCCATTTATCCTCAACTCTATCCTCAGAAGTAATCTCTGGTGCTATAGTATCTACTCTTGCAATTTCAAATTCTTGCTCTGTCTTATTTTCACATGTATCTGTTACAATAGCCTTAAACAGCCTACCAGCTACTCCAGCTTCTATTTCTGGTATACATGAAATTGAATAATTTCCATTTGTAACAACTGCATTACCTTTAAAAATACTATTTCCATTATCATCTACTATTTCTACATTTACTGTATTAGTCCAATTCTCTGTTCCAGAAATAATAATTGGCTTTGTTCTACTCCATTCTGTCAAAGTATCCTCATTCTCTGTCACTAAATTTAATATATCTGGACTAATAAAATCTGAGAATACTTTAAAACTAGATCCAAACTTACAATACGTTTTATTTATAATTATTTCTGAGCGAGCTTCTTCTGTTGCACTGTCTTTAAGTGATGAGTTTACTATTCCTTTAGTAATTACTGTATATTCTGTATCACTAGTTTTATTAATTGATTGTGTTGTCCCTTCTAAATACCCTACAGCTATTTTTCCATGAGTAGTACTATTTATTTTTCCAAATGATGCACCATTTTCTAGTTTAATATTTTGTTTAATTGTATATTGAATCGGTCTTGTAGATGTATGTTCTACAATAGTCTCACATTTTCCAAATATATTATTACATAACTTACATATAATATTTCCATCAATGTCTACAATCAACTCATGATTAGAAATTGAAGTTGAATACATATAACCACATATTGCACATTTTCCACCAACTCCACAATATATTCTATTGCCATTTGATAAATGGCAATATCTTTCCATACCATATAATTTATTATTCCAATAATATTCATATGCTATTTGACTTTTACATTGTGTACATACTCTTCTATGTTGATATATACTTGGCCATTGCAATACACTTTTTCCATCCCACTTACATGGTAAATGACCAACTTTTGAATATCCACATGAACATGTATATGTACATGAATTAGTTACTTCACATGATACATAACCTAAGGAATATTTTTCTTTAAAACTATGTGCTACTTCATTTTGTCTTTTTCCACAAATTCTACACTCTTCCCAATGATTAGTATAATTATACATTGTTTTAAAAAGATGCTCATGTTCAATCATCATACTAGAATCTAAATTTGTAACATCTACAACAGTTAAATTCTCTTCTAATTTTTCTCCCATTTCATAATTTCTATCATCAGATTTAGAACTTATAGAATATTTTAGTCCTACTACTAATCCAATAATGCTTAATATTCCTAATCCTACAACAATAATTAATACAAATCTTTTCTTCATTAGTACAACTCCTTCTTATTAACGATACATCGTTATTATACAACTTTTAAGGTAATCTGTCAACGATGTATCGTTAATGTTTGCCTATAAGTATTGCTATACTAATACTAGGAGGCGATATTATGGATTTGCAACAAGCTGTTAAAATAAGAATTTCAGAATTATGTAAGGAAAATAATTTAACTATAAATGGACTTGCTATGTTATCTGGTATATCACAGTCAACTGTAAATAGTTTAATAGATGGTACAAGTCAAAATCCTAAATTACTAACTATTTTAAGATTATGTTTAGGTCTAAATATAGAACTAAAGGATTTTTTCGATGCACCAATTTTTAAAAATTTAGATGATGAATAAAACAAATATGTGGTCACAAATTTTGACCACATATTTGTTTTTATTATATAACTTCTGCAATTAAATCATAATCATCATAACCAACAACTTTACATTCAACAAACTTATTAATTAAATCTTCACCATTATTAGCAACTAAAATAATACCATCAGTATCTGGAGAATCCATATATGACCTCCCCTCATAAAAGCTTCCATCATCACTCAAATTCTCTATTAACACTGTATATGTATTTCCAACCTTAGAATTCAATATTTCATCTGAAATTTTTCTCTGTTCTTCCATAATAATTCTATGTCTTCTTTTCTTAGTCATAGAATGAACTTGATTATCAAACTTAGCAGCAGGTGTTCCATCTTCTCTAGAATATGTAAAACAACCTAATCTATCAAATTTCAAATTAGAAACACTATTTTTTAATATTTCAAAATCTTCATCAGTTTCACCTGGAAAACCAACAATTAAAGATGTTCTCAAAACTACATTTGGAATTCTATTTCTAATCTTAGAAATAATATTTATAATATCTTTTCCAGTTGTTTTCCTATTCATTTTTTTAAGTACACTATCGGAAAAATGTTGAATTGGAATATCAAAATACTTACAAATTTTATCTTCTTTTGCAACAACTTCAATTAATTCATCAGTAATACTTTCAGGATAAGCATATAAAAATCTAATCCATCTGATTCCATCTATCTTACACAATTTTTCAAGTAATTCAGGAAGTTTAGACTCACCATAAATATCTATACCATATTTAGTAGTATCTTGAGCAATAACAATAATCTCTTCATATCCCTTTTTAGCCAAATCCTCCGCTTCTTCTAAAACCTCTTCCATTTTTCTACTCTCAAATCTTCCTCTTATATAAGGAATAGCACAATAAGTACAAAAATTATCACACCCCTCAGCAACTTTCAAATAAGCCATTTTATTACCAGTAGTAATTGTTCTATTTCTGTAATTCATATAATCATTTTCCACATTTTCTCCAATTAATGTGGAAATCTTATTCCAAAAATCATTATATTCATCAATACTAATCCATAAATCAACTTCAGGAATTGATTTTTGTAACTCCTCTTTATATCTCTTAACCAAACATCCCATTGCAACTAAATATTTACAATTCCTATTTTTATATTCAGCCATTTCTAAAATAGTATTAATAGCTTCTTCTTTTGCAGAATCTATAAATCCACAAGTATTTACAACAATTATCTCAGCTTCCTCTGGATTATTAACTATTTCAAATTCATGGCTTTTAAAAATACCAATTCCCATCTCTGTATCTATTAAATTCTTACTACAACCTAATGATATAAAACCAACTTTCATTTTTACTCCAATCTTTAATTCTCAAACAACTTTATTCACTACAAATATGCTTACGTGTAAGCTCCAATAAATTTAGCTTAGTAAATCCCTCAATTTGTACTTTTGTTCTTTCATTTTTTAACTGTTCTTTAAATATCCTTATTAGTTCCTTTTTATTTTCGTCATCCTTTAAATCAATAAAATCAATTACAATAATTCCACCAATATCCCTAAGTCTAATCTGTTTAGCAATTTCAATAGCAGACTCTTTATTTATAGCAAAAGCAGTGTCCTCTAAATTATTCTTACCAACAAATTTTGCAGAATTAACATCAATAGCAGTAAGAGCCTCAGTCTTATCTATTGTTATAAATCCACCACTTTTAAGCCATATCTTTCTATTCTCTGAAACTTCAATTTGTTTAGATAATTCATAATATTCATTAAGTTTTTTATAATCTAAAACAATCTCTATATCTGTCTTATTCCAAAGTTTAAATTTATCTTCAATTTTATTTTTTATTTCTTTATCATTAACAATTATCTGTTTTAAATCCTTATCCATAATATCTAAAAGTAATTTATCTAAAATTTCATTGGATTTATAAATTAACTTAGGATAATCATTATCATTAAACTCAATACTTATTATTTCATTCCATTTACTAATAAGATTTTCTAAATCTTTGTTAATTTCTTCTTTACCTTTTCCCTTAGCAGATGTACGTATTATAGCCCCCATATTTTCTGGAATAATCTCTTTAACAATATTAATTAACCTATTTTTCTCATCATTATCATCAATCTTCTGAGATGTAGTTATAAAAGTTGCATTAGGTAATAATACTAAATACCTTCCTGGCAAATTAATATGAGTTGAAGCCCTAGCACCTTTTTTATTATAACTATCTCTCTTTATTTCAACAATAATAGGCATTCCAGGCTTTAAAATTTTTCTAATATCACAAGTTTCTAAATCATATGAACTCTCTTTTACAATATCTATTTTAGGTAACACATCCTTTAAATGAATAAAAGCATTCTTATTTTCACCAACATTTACAAAAGCTGCTTGTAATCCGGGAATAATATTCTGAACTTTACCAATATATATATTTCCCTCTAATCTCTTCTTATATTTAGAATCTGTATATTTCTCAGTTAAAACTCCATCTTCTAATAAGAAAATTTTTTGAATATCATCTTCAATATTAATAATCAATTTTTTCATAATGAATTTATCCTTTCAAAAAGCATTTAATTAAACTTATTCATTGCAAAATCTATGTTATTTTCTAAAATAGCCACAATAGATTCAAATGCTTTTTCTATTCCTTGTGATAATTGCAACTTATCTTCTTCTGGAATTGCTCCAATAACATATTCCATAAAATCATCATCAACTGGCTTTCCAATTCCCACTCTAATTCTAGGGAAATTTTGTGAATTCAAATAATATACAACAGATTTCATACCATTATGAGTTCCAGGCCCTCCTGACTTCCTTATACGAATTGTTCCAGGCTCTACATCCATATCATCATATACCACAATCACATTTTCCAAATCAATTTTATAATAATCAACCATCTCTTTTACAGATTCACCACTTAAATTCATAAAAGTTTGTGGCTTAAGAAGCATTATTTTTTCATCATTGACTAATCCAGTTCCATATAATCCTTTAAACTTAGTTTTGGTAACATCTATATCATACTTTTCAGCAATTTTATTAATAACATCAAATCCCATATTATGACGAGTATTAGCATAATCTTTTTCAGGATTTCCTAATCCTACAATTAAATACATTTTTATTCTCCCTTTATAATTGTTATCTGTATATTTTACTATATTTTGCTATATTTAACAAGTATTTTGTAAACAAGCTTTATTTTATTTAGATTTATTTATATAATTATCATGGAGGTAAAGATGGAACAATTAATCACAATAATAATACCAATATTTAATGGAAAAGAACTTATTCAACCAACATTAAGTAGTATATTAGATCAAACATATACAAATTTTGAAATAATATTTGTAGACGATGCATCAGTAGATTCAAGTATAAAAATAATAGAACTTCACAAGAAAAAAGATAAACGCATAAGACTAATCAAAACAATTGGACAAGGATTTTCCTTTGCAAGAAATCTAGCACTAAAAGCAGCAAAGGGAGATTATATAATGTTTTTCGAAGTTGGAAATTTAATGAGTGCAAATCTTTTAGAATACCTTATTAAGATTATAGAAGATAACAACTGTCAAATTGCAATGTGTAACCATTTTGATATACCTGAACCAGATTTCTATAATTATACAGTAGTACCTCCCAAGCAAGAAAAAGAAAATTTAGAAATTTTAGATTCAAAAAAATATTTGGATTACCTAAGTACAAGAGATATGCATACTTTTGCAAAAATAACTAGTATTTGGAATAAATTAATTAAAAAATCTATTATAAAAAATATTAATTTTAATGAAGAAAAATACTATGGAGACAAATTCGCCATATTTGATTTATTCAAAGAACCCATAAAAATAGTCTCAAGTAATCAAATATTAATTGGAAATGGATTAATAGATGAGCACTTTACAAAACGCTGTTTTGCATACCATAACTTAGAAGAAATAGAATTTTTACAAAAAACACTTTTATATTTTAAAAACTCCAAAAATTCTATTGGAATAAAAAATACAAGCCTAAAACTATTGCAACTTCTTTATGACATTAGAGTAAAATTAGATAATTATTTCACAGATATATATGATTTAGAAGAACAAAAGCAAAATATCAATCAAAAATTTAGTAGTATTCGTAAATTTTTAATTACACATTATCCAGAGGAATCAGAAATTTGTGACAAAATATCTACTAAATATAAAAAATTATTAGATGATGAAAATTTCAGAAAAAAGTATTATTTTCTATTTCCAAGTATGCCAATAAAGTTTCAACCATTTGATTTACCATATATTGCAGCAGAAAAGTTTAAAAAAGAACA
>CANCZH010000011.1 GCA_947382445.1 uncultured Clostridium sp.
GAGAACCAGAAGTTAGAGCATGGACAATAAAAATAGGAACAAAAGCACCACAAGCTGCTGGAAAAATCCATTCAGACATAGAAAGAGGATTTATAAGAGCAGAAGTAGTTTCATATGATGACTTAATAAGAGAAGGTTCAATGAATGGAGTAAAAGAAAAAGGACTTATGAGACTAGAAGGAAAAGAATATATAATGCAGGATGGAGATATAGTACTATTTAGATTTAATGTATAATGAGGAATATATGAAAAAATTTTTAAAATTCATATTATTAATGATTACATATATAGCAATAACACTAATTATATTGATAAAATTAGACTACATACATATAGAATTTATAAATCCCCAAAAAGATGTAAATGAATATATAGATAATGGACTTAAGTTAGAAGATACATCATTTGATACATCTATTGGAAAACTAGATAGATTTTATTATGAACAATTAGATGACATTGCAAAAGAAATATATGATACAATAATAAATAATATAGAAAAAATAAAAACTGGAACTGCAGAAATAAAACTTCCAGAGCACAAATTTGATGAAATATTAAAAAAAGAAGATGGAATACAAATATTAACTAAGGAATACCAAAATGCAGTAGACAGTGTAAGATATGACAACATGGATTTGTTTTATATAGATTTCACCAAAATGGCATTAAGAACAACAACATATACAAGAGGAAAAAATAAGACATATGAAATATATTTATCACCAATGGAAAATAAAGAAAATTATTTAGAAGACTATATTAATAGTGAACATATAGATATATTATTAGATAAAGTAGAAACTAAGAAAAAACAAATATTGGAAAATGTTAGTGGAACAAATTATCAAAAAATACAATATATACATAACTGGCTAATAGATAATATTAAATATGATATTACATATTCAAAAAATAATAACAGAAATATTTATGGGACATTAATAGAAAATGAAGTAGTATGTGAAGGATATGCAAAAGCCTTCAAATACCTATTAGATGAATTAGAAATACCATGTATAATAGTTTCAGGTCAAGCAATAAATTCAGAAAATATGCAAGAAAACCATATGTGGAACTATGTTCAAATAAATGATATTTGGTATGCAGTAGATGTAACTTGGGATGACCCAATAATTATAAATGGAAACAAATTGTCAGATGAATCAAGATACAAATATTTTTGTCAAGGAGATAACATAAATATCAACCATTTTATAGAAAACAAAATAACAGAAAATGGACAAGAATTTCAATATCCAGAACTATATCATAAACAATAAATAATATAGATAGAGCAGAGTTCACAAAAGAAACAAGTAGTACTAGATAAAAAAATTAAAAAATACCGCAGTGTACATGTGTACATGAGGATATTTTTTAAATTTTTTAACGAAGTAATACGAAGTTTATTTTGCGAACGAAAGGAGAATTAAAATGAAGTACTACATAACAACCATGGGCTGCCAACTAAACGAAAACGACTCAGAAAAAATTGCAGGAATAACAGAAAATATGGGATACGAAAAAACAGAAAAACCAGAAGAAGCGGACCTAGTAATATATAATACATGCTGTGTAAGAGAAAATGCAGAAGAAAAACTATTTGGAAAATTAGGAGAATTAAAAAAACAAAGAGAAGAAAAAGGAACAATTATAGCAATTGGTGGATGTATGATGCAAGAACCACACATACTAGAAAAAATAAAGCAAAGCTATAATTACACAGACATTGTATTTGGAACACATACATTGCACAAATTTGAAGAAGATTTAAAAAAGGCAATAGAAGAAAGAAAAAAAGTAAGAGACGTAATAGATATAGATGGAGAAGTAATAGAAGACTTACCAATAAAAAGAAACGATAAATATAAAGCCTCTGTAACAATAATGTATGGTTGCAACAACTTTTGTTCATATTGTATAGTTCCATATGTTAGAGGAAGAGAAAGAAGTAGAAAACCAGAAAAAATATTAGAAGAAGTAAAAATACTTGCAGAAGAGGGATATAAAGAAATTACATTATTAGGTCAGAACGTAAACTCTTACAATGGAGGAGATGGATACAAATTTGCTAATCTTCTAAATGATGTGTGTAAAATAGATGGAATAGAAAGAATAAGATTTATATCACCACATCCAAAAGATTTTACAGATGATGTAATAGAAGCAATAGCAAACAACGAAAAAATTGCTAAAGTAATACATTTACCATTACAATCAGGTAGTTCTGAAGTTTTAAAAGTAATGAATAGAAAATACACAAAAGAGCAGTTTTTAGAACTAGTAGAAAAAATGAAAAAAAGAATACCAAATGTAGTATTCTCAACAGATATAATAGTAGGTTTTCCAGGAGAAACAGAAGAAAATTTTGAAGATACACTAGATGTTGTACAAAAAGTAAACTTTGAACAAGTATATATGTTTATCTATTCTAGAAGAATAGGAACAGTTGCAGACAAAATGGAAAATCAAATACCAGAAGAAATAAAACATCAAAGATTTGATAGATTGAAAGACTTGTATGATAGCAGAGTATCAGAAAATAATCAAAAATATATTGGAACAATACAGAAAATACTTGTAGATGGATATAGTAAAAATGACAACAAAATACTAACAGGAAGAACAGATACAAATAAAGTTGTTAATTTTGAAGGAACAGAAGATTTAATAGGAAAAATGATTAATATAAAAATAACAGAAGAACACAAGTGGTATTTAAAAGGAGAAATATAAGAAAATGAAAGAACAAGTATTATCATTATCACCAATGATGCAACACTACATGGAAAAAAAAGAAGAATACAAAGACTGTATACTATTTTATAGATTAGGCGATTTTTATGAAATGTTTTTTGATGATGCACTTACAGCATCAAGAGAATTAGAAATAACATTAACAGGAAGAGCGTGTGGACAAGAAGAAAGAGCTCCAATGTGTGGCATACCTTTCCATGCAGCAGAAATGTATATTTCAAAATTAATAGCAAAAGGATATAAAGTTGCAATATGTGAACAATTAGAAGACCCTAAAAATGCAAAAGGAATAGTAAAAAGAGATGTAATTCGTGTAGTTACACCAGGAACAGTAATTGAAAGCAATTTATTAGAAGAAAAGAAAAATAATTTTATAATGTCAATTGTAAAAAAAGGATTATTTTTTGGAATAGCAGTATGTGATGTAAGTACAGGAGATTTCTTTGCAACACAAATAATAGAGAATAATAATTTTGAAAAATTATTAGATGAAATTGCAAGATTTATACCATCTGAGATAATTTGCAATCAAATGATGTTTGAATCAGAAAAAGAAATATCAAGAATAAAAGATAGAATAAATGTATGTATATCAAATTTAGAAGAAGAAAGTTTCTCAGAAGAAATTGAAATTTTGCAAAGAATATATACAATTGAGAATCAAACTGATAGTTTATTAAAAGACAATCTTTTTGCAGTATCAGCAATAAATGGACTAACAACATATCTAAATGATACACAAAAAATAAAATTGGATCATATAAACACAATACAATTATACAAAACAACAAAATATATGGCATTAGACATATCTGCAAGAAGAAATCTAGAACTAACAGAAAGAATGAGAGATAAATCTAAAAGAGGAACTCTACTATGGGTTTTAGATAAAACAGCAACATCTATGGGAGGAAGAATGCTAAGAAGATGGATAAATGATCCATTAGTAGATGTAAAAGAAATAAATGATAGATTAAACTCAGTAAAAGAATTAAAAGAAAACATGATTTTAAGAGGAGATATTTTAGAATCATTAAATAAAGTATATGATATTGAAAGATTAGCAGGAAAAATAGCATATGGAAATGTAAATGCAAGAGAACTAATATCATTAAAAAGCTCATTAAGCAAATTACCAGAAATAAAATTAGAATTAAGTCAAACGCAAAGTCCTCTATTGAAAAAGCTATATGAAGATTTAGATGAATTAAAAGATATAACAGAATTAATAGAAAAATCAATAATTGATGAACCACCAATTTCAGTAAAAGAAGGCGGAATAATAAAAACAGGATACAATAGTGAAATAGATGAATGTAGAAAAGCATCAGTAGAAGGAAAAAGCTGGCTTGTAAACATCGAAGCAAAAGAAAGAGAATTAACAGGAATTAAGAACTTAAAAATAGGATATACAAAAGTATTTGGATACTATATAGAAGTAACAAAATCATTCTTAAGTCAAGTACCAGATAGATTTATAAGAAAACAAACTCTAACAGGAGCAGAAAGATTTATTACAGAAGAATTAAAATCAATTGAAGATAAGGTATTAGGTGCAGAAGAAAAGATAGTTAGCTTAGAATATGACGAATTTGTAAAAATAAGAACACAAATATCTTCACAAATAGAAAGAATACAAAAATCATCAAACGTAGTTTCTATATTAGATGTACTAAATACATTTGCGAGTATTGCAGAAGATTATGAATATACTATGCCAATTGTAGATGATAATGATGAAATACTTATAAAAGATGGACGTCATCCAGTTATAGAAAGAATGATAGACAGAGGAAGTTTTGTAGAAAACGATACATACCTAAATAGAAGAGATGACAGATTATCAATTATTACAGGACCAAACATGGCAGGAAAATCAACATATATGAGACAAGTAGCATTAATAACATTAATGGCACAAATAGGCTGTTTTGTTCCAGCATCATATGCAAAAATAGGAGTGGTAGACAAAATATTCACAAGAGTAGGAGCTTCAGATGATTTAAGTATGGGACAAAGTACATTTATGGTTGAAATGGCAGAAGTAGCAAACATACTTAAAAATGCTACAAAAAATAGTTTAGTAATATTAGATGAGATAGGAAGAGGAACATCAACATATGACGGTTTAGCAATAGCTTGGGCAGTAGCAGAATACATTGCTGATATAGAAAATTTAGGTTGTAAAACACTATTTGCAACACATTATCATGAATTAACATCACTAGAAGAAAAACTAGATCGGAGTAAGAAATTATCAAATAGCAGTTAAAGAAAAAGGAGAAGATATAATTTTTTTAAGGAAAATTATTCCTGGTGGAACAGATGAAAGCTATGGAATACATGTAGCTAAACTAGCAGGAGCTCCTAATAAAATGTTAATAAGAGCAAATGAGATATTGAAAACTTTAGAAAAGAAGGTTAAAATAAAAGAGAAACAGAGCCAAGAAGAAAAAAAACAAGTATCTGGTCAACTAGATATGTATAACTATAAATTAGCAGATATAGCAACAGAAATAGACAAAATTGATATAAATGAACTAACTCCAATAGATGCACTAAATGCTCTTGTAAAAATAAAAGAAAAATTAAAATAGGAGGAATATTAAATGAAGTGTCCAAAATGCAATGAAGAAATTGAAGATAATGCAAAATTCTGCACAAAATGTGGAGTTAATATTCTAGAAGAAAAAGCTAAAAAAGCGGAAGAAGAAAGAAGAAAGCAAAAAGAACTTGAAATAAAGGAAAAAGAAGCTGAAGATAAAAAACGTTTAGAAGAAATTAGAAAACAAGAAGAACAAAAAAAAGAAGAAGAAATGAAAGAAGCAGAAAAAGCAGAAGCAATAAGAAAAGCAAAAGAAGAAGGAATAGAATTTGAAATAATAGACAAAAAAACAGAAGAAAAAATAGAAACAAAAAAAGAGCAAAATGAGCCAAAAGAAAAAAATAAGCAAGAAAAGAAAAAGAAGATAAAACTAAAAAAGAATATATTCCAAGTATTATTAAATAAAATAATATTTATGATAATTATAGCAGCAATAATAATTGGTGGAGTATACTATTGCCATACACAAAATATGTTACCAGAATTTGCAGAAAAAGAAGTTGGAGATTTTGAAAAAAAAGTACAAAATATAATAAAATTAAATAAAGAAATAAAAGAAAACAATAATAAAAGTGAGAAAACAGAAACTAAAAAAGAATGGGAAGTAGATCCAGAAATAGAAGCTGATAACATAAAAGACTTAAACAAAGAAGTTTCAATAATCGTAAAACAAAATAAAGAAGGACTAATAGATAATAAAACTGGAAAAGTAGTATTAGAGCCTAAATATACTGCTATTTTTGATATAGAATATTATGAAAATGGAAAAACAGAAATAGACAAGAAAAAAGGAATAGTAGTAAAAGACATTGAAAAATATTATGTATTAGATGAAAGATATCAAATTGGAGCAGAAGTTACAACAATAATACCTACTGAAGGAGAGGCATATTTTTATGACCATCACAATTCAATAGTATATGCTAGTAATAATGCATCAGAAACGGCAAAAATAAAACAAACTAAAGAAAAAAATTTAAAAGTTTGTACAGATATAGACTTAGTGACAACAGACGGAACAGTTGCAAAAGATAACGACTTACCTGAGAACTTTATTATTGATTTCTCAAAATCAAAACTAGGAACAAAAGGATATTGTGATACTTCAAAAGGAGAACTTGTAATAAACTGTGATTATGATGAAGCAAATGAATTTTCAGAAGGATTTGCTGCTGTAAAATCAAATGGAAAGGCTGGAATAATAGACGAAAAAGGAAATAAAATAGTAGAATTAAAATACAATCAAACAAGAAGTGTGCACAATGGATTAGCATTTGCAGAAAAAGATGGAAAATGGGGAATATTAAAAATTAAATAATATAAAAACAAAAGATAAAGGCCGTAAAAGGAGGATGTTAAATGGAAGATTTCATACTTAGAATTGTAGGAGTTTTATGTGTAACGATTATTGCATGTACAATAATAATAACAAGAAAAGATGACATAGATGTAGCAGCAGTAGTGATTGCTGCATTGCTTGAAATATTAGCATTTTTAATAATATATTTTCCAAAAGATTTGATAATTTCAATTTTTTCAAAATTTATATAGGTTAATACATAAAGATGCTTTATAAAATGGATGGTACTATTTAGATAGCCATTCATTTTATTTTGTAAATATTTCCATAGAAAAAATATTATAAAATGCTAATATAAATATAAGGGGTGTTGGCAAGTATGAGAATATTAAAAAGATATGGAAATGACTTATTATTAAAAGAATTAAGAAAAAGTTATACTTTTTTCATCAAAGAGGCAAATTTAGATGAAAAAAGTAATGGATATGGATTAATAAGAGATAAAAACAAATATGCAGATGAAGTAGCTAGTATTGCGTCAGTTGGATATGGATTAGCAGCACTAATAATAGGAGTAAATAGAAAATGGATTAGCTATAAAAAAGCATATATAAGAGTAAATAAAACATTAGATACATTTATAAATAACGTAGAAAATCAAAATGGTTTTTATTACCATTTTATTAATATGAAAACAGGAAAAAGAGAATGGAACTGCGAGATATCAATAATAGATACTGCAATTTTTATATGTGGAGCGATAACAGCAGGAGAATTTTTTGGTAGCGAAATAAAAGAAAAAGCAGAAAAACTATATAAAAAAATTAATTGGGAATGGTATAGAAATAAAGAAAACAACTACTTCTATATGGGATATAAACCAGAAACAGGATTCTGGGGGGAATGGGATATGTATGCAGAACAACTTATTGTCTATATTCTAGGAGTAGCATCACCAACATATCCAATTAATAAAGAAATGTATGACGACATGAAAAAAGAAAAAACTAATTATGAAGAAATAGAAGATATAATATACACATACTGTGGCACGTTATTTACATATCAATTCTCACATGCCTGGATAGATTTTAGAAATAGAATAGATGATAATGGAATAAATTGGTTTGAAAATTCCAAAAAAGCCACTCTTGCAAATAGAAAATATTGCATAAACAATATGGATAGATTCAAAACATTTGGAGAAAACTCGTGGGGGTTAACACCATGTATTGGGCCAGATGGATATTCAGGACGGATATGGGGCAGCACCTAGTTTATCAAATTTATTAAGAGAAAATGATGGAACAATTACTCCATGTGGACCAGCAGGCTCAATAATATTTACACCAGAATTAAGCATAAAAGCATTAGAAAACATGTATAATAATTTTCCAAAACTATGGGGAAAATATGGATTCAAAGATGCATATAACTTAGAATACGGAGAATGGTATTCAGATGAAGTAATAGGAATAGATAAAGGAATATCAATGATAATGATAGAAAATTACCTATCTGAATTAATATGGACGAATTTTATGAAAAATAAATATATTCAAAAAGGACTAAAAATGTTAAGCATAAATTTAATTAATGAAAAAACTAATGTTAGAAGCAAATAATAAGAATTTGCAGATAGCAATAAAGTTAGGTTAAAGACAACTAAATTATGAGTTGTCTTTAACCATTTTTACATAATATAAAATGGTTGACTATTGAAATAAAAAAGTATAAAAAGTATAATAAGAAAAAACGATTGGAGGAGTAATATATGGTACAAAATGATAAATATAAATTTGTAGCTGTTATTAATGAAAAAATATAAATTTGTAGATTTTTTAGAATCAATGACAGGAGATACATATGCCGAACAACTAGAAAAAACTAAACAATTAGGAGAAGAAGAACATAATTATTTTGGTTTATTAGGATTTGGAGAAATAGAAAAAATAAATCCAATTACTAAAAAGCTTTCATTATATAGATAATCTACAATATAAAAAAGAAAAGTTAGAAGAACATTATTAAAAAATTGATAAAAATAGGAGAAGTAAAATTATGAGTAATAAAGAAAAGCAATTAGAATTATATGAAAAAATAACAGAAAGCAGTTCTTTAAAAGAAGTACAAAATTATATAAACCAAGTAAATGAAATAAGAGGATTTAATAGCCAAGAAGTTACTAAAACAATGTTGCTACTAACAGAGGAAATTGGGGAATTAGCAAAAGCTATTAGAAAAGAAGCAACAGACATGGCAACAGATGTAAACAAAGACTATAATTATGATACAGTGGAAAGCGAAGTTTCAGATGTTTTTTATGTATTATCATGTGTATGTAATAAATTAAATATTGATATTTTTTCAGCATTAAAAACAAAAGAAAGAAAAAATATAGACAGAACATGGAAAAAATAAAATGAATAACTTGAGATTGCAATTTGCAACCTCAAGTTATAAAAAAACTTAAATTGTTATAACTCAATTTTAGGATTATATTTCTCAAGCCACATATTAACCTGACAAAGATATGCCATAAGCTGAGGGCCAGTCATAAGTTGACCAAACCAAGGTCTAGTAAAAGCAGAACCATCAGTTTCTAAAATTTCTCTAATATAAGATTCATTTAAAATATTTTTAATTGGACTATCTGGACGTTCCAGAATATTACTTAAATTCTCTTTAACAGCATTTAAATAAGTAGGATTATGAGTCTTAGGATATGGACTTTTCTTTCTTTCAACAATTTCTTCTGGTAAAATATCTTTTACAACATATCTAAGCAATCCTTTTTCTCTACCATTTAAAGCTTTTATTTCCCAAGGAACATTCCACATATACTGAACCAAACGATAATCGCAAAATGGAACTCTTACCTCAAGCCCCGAAGCCATAGACATTCTATCAGTTCTATCAAGCAATGTTTGCATCCACCAATTTAA
Organism: uncultured Clostridium sp.; assembly: GCA_947382445.1. The sequence goes on from CANCZH010000011.1 coordinate 9,612, forward strand.
AGTCAAATAAGAAATTTTCCTTTTTTCAGCAGTTTCTTTTGAATCAGATTCTAAAAATTCAATTTCATTTAAAGCTTGATTATACCTGCAATCGATATAATCTTTCAAATTCAATTTTGAACCAATAGATGGATTAAGTAATTTCTGTCTTTCAGAAATAGCAATAGACCAAGGAAAAGTATTGCTTTTTAAAGCATCGTCGCGGAAAAACCATGGATAACCAGCAAAAATTTCATCTGAACATTCGCCAGATAAAACAACACTAACATCTTTTTTAATCTCTTTGCAGAACAAATACATAGAAGAATCAACGTCAGCCATACCAGGCATATCTCTTGCAATCATAGCATTTTCTAAATATTTAGCAAGCTCAGGAGTATCTAATACAATTCTAGAATGCTTGCAACCAAAATTATCAACCATAAGTTTTATAAATTCATCATCAGAATTAGGTTGAAAATCAGATTTTTTAAAATTAATATCATTATCTACATAGTCAACAGAGAAAGTTTTAAATTTCTCAGGTTCAGTTTTAAAATACTTACTAGCATAAGCAGTAATAATACTAGAATCTAGACCACCTGAAAGCATCATACCTAAAGGAACATCAGAGACAAGTTGCCTAGAAATGCTATCTTCTAAATAATAACGGATTTTCTCACAAGTTTCATCAAAATTATCAAGATGAGGCTTTGTTTCAATTTTAAAATACTGTTCCATTTTTAAGCCGTTCATATCAAACACAGCAAAATAACCAGGTTTAAGTTCAAAAATATCTTTAAAAGGAGTAAGACCAGGAGTATGAGCTGGGCCAACTCCAAACAACTCATAAATGCCATAATCATCAACAATAGCAGAAACACTAGGATGTTTTAAAACAGATTTTATTTCTGAACCAAAAATAAAATTATTATTCTTAAAAGTATAAAAAAATGGTTTTATACCAAAATGGTCACGAGCCATAAAAAGTTCTTTTTTACAAGAATCCCAAACTGCAAAAGAAAAAATACCATTTAAAAATTTCGGTAAATCATATCCAAAATGTATATATGCTTTAAGTAAAACTTCAGTATCACAATGTCCATCAAAAGAAAAGCCATTTTCCAAAAGAATATTTCTCAATTCTTTTGAATTATAAATTTGACCGTTATATACAATAGTATAAGTATTTCCTTGAAATTTGAAATTCATTGGTTGCTTACCATTATCAGGGTCAATAACAATTAATCTTTTATGTCCAAGATTAACATTAGTATCTAAAAACAATCCATCTTCATCAGGACCACGTGAAGATAGAGTTTCATACATATCACTAATAACATTATAATCATTGGAAATATCTTTATTATAATTTACAATTCCACAAAAGCCACACATAAAAACCTCCTACAATAAATATATTAAATCAATTTCAAAATATTCATAATTTGACAAAGTATACAAAAAGTAATATAATATTTAAGAAATTTTAAGGAGGGCGTAGAATCTACGCCCTAATAACGTGTAAAAAGATAGGGGATTAAAAATGAATAATGAGAAAATAAGAAACGTAGCAATTATTGCACACGTTGACCATGGAAAAACAACACTAGTTGATGCAATGCTTAGACAAAGTGGAATATTTAGAGATAACGAACAAGTATCAGAAAGAGTAATGGACTCAAATGACCTAGAAAAAGAAAGAGGAATAACAATTCTTTCAAAAAACACAGCAGTACAATATAAAGATATAAAAATCAATATAGTAGATACTCCAGGACATGCTGACTTTGGAGGAGAAGTTGAACGTGTACTTAAAATGGTAGATGGAGTTGTTTTATTAGTAGATGCTTTTGAAGGAGCAATGCCACAAACAAGAGAAGTTTTAAAGAAATCATTAGCATTAAATCTAAAACCAATAGTAGTTATAAACAAAATAGATAGACCAGGAGCAAGACCAGAAAAAGTTGTAGACGAAGTACTAGATTTATTTATTGAATTAAATGCAAATGATGACCAATTAGATTTTCCAGTTGTATATGCATCAGGAAAACAAGGAATTGCAACTATGGATTTAAATAAGCAAGGAGAAAACTTAGAATGCTTATTTGAAACAATAGTAAACACAATAAGTGCACCAAATTGCGACCAAGATGGACCAATGCAAATGCTAGTTTCAAATATAGATTATGACGATTATATTGGTAGAATTGCAGTAGGTAGAGTAGAAAGAGGAATTGTAAAACTTGGAATGCCAGTTACAATATGCAAAAAAGAAGATAAAACAGAAACAGCAAGAGTAACAAAATTATATACATACGATGGATTAAAAAGAGTTGAAGTAGAAGAAGCGACAGCAGGAGATATTATTTGTCTTTCTGGTATAGCCGATATAAATATTGGAGAAACAATATGTGATTATGAACACCCAGAAAAAATACCATTTGTAGATATAGATGAACCAACAGTATCTATGACATTTAGTGTAAACAATGGACCTTTAGCAGGACGTGAAGGAGAATTCATAACATCAAGACATATTAGAGATAGATTATTTAAAGAGCTAGATAGAAATGTTTCATTAAGAGTGAAAGAAACAGATTCACCAGATTCTTTTGAAGTTTCAGGAAGAGGAGAGCTTCATTTATCAGTATTAATTGAGACAATGAGAAGAGAGGGATTTGAACTATTAGTTTCAAGACCTAAAGTTATAATAAAAGAAATAGATGGAGTTAAATGTGAACCAATTGAAAGATTAGTTGTAAATGTTCCAGATGATTGTATAGGTAATGTTATAGAAAAACTAGGAAGAAGAAAAGCAGAAATGGTAAACATGGAACCAGCAGAAGAAGGACACACAAAAGTAGAATTTAAAATTCCTGCAAGAGGACTTATAGGATATAGAACAGAATTCCTAACAGATACAAAAGGAAATGGAACAATGAACTCTATATTTGATTCATACGAACCATTCAAAGGTGAAGTGGTGTCAAGAGTTAGAGGAACAATAATTGCATTTGAGGCTGGAAAATCAATTACTTATGGATTATACAATGCACAAGACAAAGGTGATTTATTCATCGGACCAGGTGTTGAAGTGTATGAAGGAATGATAGTTGGTATAAATTCAAGGTCAGAAGATTTAGCTATAAATGTATGTAAAGAAAAACACTTAACAAATACTAGAGCTTCAGGTTCAGATGAAGCATTAAGACTAGTGCCACCAATTCAAATGAGCTTAGAAAAAGCAATTGAATTTATTCAAGATGATGAACTAGTTGAAATAACACCCAAAAATATTAGATTAAGAAAGAAAATATTAGATTCAAAAGAAAGAGAAAGAGCAGCACGTAATTCTAATAAATAATTTAAAATATCATAAACAATTAGCTGAAAAATATTATATAAAAACTGCGTAGCGACCAAATGAGCAAGTTTATACTTGCGAATGCGATTGGTTGCAACTTACATAATATTAAAATAAGAAAGTTGCAACCAACAAAGTTTTTAAATAATATATTTCAGCTAATTGCTTATAAATATTTAAAATTAATAATATCTAATTTTAGGAGATAAAAATGTTTAATGATAAAGAATTAGAAATAGTAAAACAAAGAGCATTAGAAAATCACATTCCAATTTTAATGGATGATACACTAGAAAAAATAGAAGAAATATTAAAACAAGAAAAGCCAAAAAGAATATTAGAAATAGGAACAGCAGTAGGATATTCAGCAAGCATGTTTGCAAAATTTACAGATGAAGATTGTATTATAGATACAATTGAAATAAGTGAAGAAAGAGCAGAAGAAGCAAAACAAAATGTAAAAAAAATAGGAGTAGAAGACAGAATAAACATAATGGTTGGAAATGCAGTAGAAATATTACCTAGCCTAAATGAAACATACGATATTGTATTTATTGATGCTGCAAAGGGAAAATATCCAATATTTTTACAAGAAGGACTAAGAATGGTAAAAAATGACGGATTAATTTTAGCAGATAATATCTTATATAAAGGCTATGTTATGAGTGATTATAATGAACATAAACAACGTACAGCAGTAAGACATTTACGTGAATATATAAAAGAAATAACAGAAAATGAAAATTGTGAATCTGAAATATTAGAAATTGGAGATGGACTAAGCATAACAAGAGTAAGAAAATAAAACTTTACGTAAACCTATAAATATGCTACAATTAAAAGTATCAAATAATATGGAGGTGCATAGCATGATAAACGTTTTACGGAAAGTTGGCCAACGGCTAAAATTGGTTCAAAAGGAAGTACCAGAAGATGTTATAAGGTATTTGGAATCAGTATATGATATGCAGACAGTGTATAAAAAGCATATTAAAGATCCAAGAAATTCACTTAATGCAGTTGTTAATGACTATCTTCATGAGCAAGGTTTTTGGAGAATTACCGAAGAGGTAAAAAGCCTAAAGCCAATAGCTGATACTTCAGTAAAGGATATGAGTAACGTGTTTTTGCTTAGATTATATTTTGGCGAATACAAAGGCATATATTGCTATGGTTTGTCAGGATTCATAAAAAGAGGCAAAAAGTGGCAGTATATAGGAAAGTATGGAAAATATATTTTTACCAGATTGCCAAGAACAGATGAACTCATTATACACTTTACCGATGAAGATGGAAACACTCACAAAAGAGAATGTAAAGGTATTAGAGATTTTTATTACCAATACTAAAAGCACCGAAAGTGAAGTTTTCTTCACACAAAAAAGAGGTCACTTATCTAAAAAGTAAGTGACCTCTTTGATATATTAATAAATTAAACATTAGCAGTTAAAACAGGAATAACTTGTTTCTTTCTAGAAACAACACCTGGTAAAAATGCTGTATTATTTTCTAATGTAACAGAAAAAGATTTTTCAACTAAATCTGTACGTGAACCAAAAGCTATTACTTGAGAATTGCTATTAATAATATCAGTAATTAAAAATACATTTAAATCTAAATTTAAATCTTCAATTTCTTGTTTTAAAGCATCTTCTAATCTATCTTTTCTAGTCATAACATCATCTATATCAGCAGTATTAACTTGAGCAACTTTTGTTTTTACAACATCACCTAAAGTAAACAATTTACCATCTAAATTCAATAATTCTTTTTCAGAGAAAGAAGATAAATCAGTTCCAGCCTTAAGCATAGCTAAACCATATGTATTAATATCTGTATTTGAGATTTTAGCTAAATTCTCAGCAACTTCTTTATCAAAACTTGTACAAGTTGGTGATTTGAAAAGTAAAGTATCGGAGATAATAGCACTTAACATTAAACCAGCGATATCAGCAGGTATAGTAACATTATTTTGTACAAATAACTTATAAAGAATAGTGCAAGTACAACCAACTGGCTCAGCATAATAGTATAAAGGTTCAGAAACTTTAAAATCCATTGTATGATGGTCAACAACCATATAAACATGAGCTTTTTCTCTATTATCAACTGATTGAGCAGCCTCATTATGGTCTACTAATATAACAGTATCATTTTCACTTACAGAATCTAATAACTCAGGAGCACCAATTTTAAAGTGATTTAAAGCATATTCTGTTTCTTTATTAATATTACCAAGTCTACGAGGCTCAGCAACCTTTCCTAATTTTGTTTGTAAATAAGCCATAGCAATAGAAGATGCTATAGAATCTGTATCAGGACTTTTATGTCCAAAAACTAATATTTTTTCCATATCTAATATTCCTTTCTTACGTAATAAAATCTTTTTAAAACTGGAAATATAATATAATATTTTTACAATTAAATCAATACTATTTTTCACATATTCATTGTAAAATATAGTGATTCATGATATATTAATAAATACATAAATTTGGAAAGGAAGAATTTATATGAAAAAAATTGAACTATTAGCACCAGCAGGTTCTTTTGAAAAAGCAAAAATTGCTTTTTTATATGGAGCAGACGCAGTATATATGGGAACAAAAAGCTTATCACTTAGAACAAGAGTAAATGTAGAAGACGATGACTTGGCTAAAACAATAGAGTATGCTCACAAAATTGGAAAAAGAGTACATGTGGCTTTAAATATATTCGCATGGGATGAAAAATATGAAGAAGTAATTAAAGCAGCAAAAGAATTAGAAAAACTCAAACCAGATGGAATAATCGCGTCAGATGGTGGTGTAATAGAAATACTAAAACAATATGCACCAAGTGTTGATATTCATATAAGTACACAAGCAAATGTAATTAGTTATCATAACGCCAATTTCTGGCATAATAATGGAGCTAAAAGAGTTATTCTTGGAAGAGAATTAAATAAAGAACAAATAAAAGAAATAATTAAAAATAAACATGAAAACTTAGAAGTAGAAATATTTGGCCACGGAGCTTTATGCTGGGGATATTCAGGAAGATGTTTTTTAAGTGATTTTCTAAATGGAAGAAGTGCAAACTTAGGAGATTGTGCACAAAGTTGTAGATGGGCATATAATGTATACCTAGAAGAAAAAAATAATCCTGGAAATCTAATGCAAATAGAAGATGATGAAAACGGAACATATATACTGTCTTCAAAAGATTTATGCTTAATAAAAGAAATACCAGAAATAATAGAAATGGGAATAGATAGTTTAAAAATTGAAGGAAGACTAAAAACAGAATATTATTTGGCATCTGTAATAAATGCATACCGAAATGCAATTGATGATTATATGAAAGATCCAGAAAACTATGATTATACAAAATATTTGAAAGAACTTGAAAAAACAAAAACAAGAGGTCTAACAACATTTTATTTCAACAGTAGAGATAATAAAGACTTTCAAGAATACGAGGGAAAACAATATAACTCTCATTACGAATTTGGTGGAAAAGTAATATCACAAGAAAACGAAAAAACAATTATAGAAATAAAAAACAAATTAAGCATTGGCGATGAAATGGAAATAATAATCCCAGGACAAATAGAAACAGAAAAATTCACAATTGAAAATTTATGGGATATAGAAACAGACGAACCAATAGAAACAGTAAATCCAGGAAAAGCAGAGCAAAAAGTAAAAATGGTATTACCAATAAAAGTAGAATCAAACTGGATTTTAAGAAGAAAAAAACAATAAAAAGTTTACAATAATTTAAAAATATAATATAATAAAAACATTGATTTAATTGAGAATATGGAAGGAAGAATTACTATGAACGAAAATGAAAACAATATAGAACAAAATGAAGAATTAGATGTAAATCATCTAATTCAAATAAGAAGAGACAAATTAAAGGAATTACAAGAAGCAGGAAAAGACCCATTTGAAATTACAAAATACGATAGAAGCAATACAGCAGGAGAAATAAAAGCAAACTATGAACAATTTGAACAAAAAGATGTAAAAGTAGCAGGAAGAATAATTGCAAAAAGAATAATGGGAAAAGCATCTTTCTGTACAATACAAGACTGTGATGAAAAAATACAAAGTTATGTTAGCATAAATGACTTAGGAGAAGAAAGCTACAAAGCATTTAAAACATGGGATATTGGAGATATTATAGGAATTTCTGGATTTGTATTTAAAACAAGAACAGAAGAAATATCTGTACATGCTAAAGAAGTAGTACTTTTATCAAAATCACTAAGACCATTACCAGAAAAATTTCATGGATTAAAAGACCCAGATTTACGTTATAGACAAAGATATACAGATTTAATAGTAAATCCAGAAGTAAAAGAGAGTTTCATAATAAGAAGCAAAATAATAAAAAATATAAGAAAAATATTAGAAGAAAATGGATATTTAGAAGTAGAAACACCAGTACTAAATACAATTTCAGGAGGAGCATCAGCAAGACCATTTATCACACACCATAACAGTTTAGACATAAATATGTATTTAAGAATTGCGTTAGAACTAAATTTAAAGAGATTAATAGTAGGTGGATTTGATAGAGTATATGAAATTGGAAGAGTTTTCAGAAATGAAGGAATGGATATAAGACATAATCCAGAATTTACTGAACTTGAATTATATGCTGCATATCAAGATTATAATGATATGATGAATATAACAGAAGAACTATTTTCTAGAACAGCACAAGATGTATTAGGAACAACAAAAGTAACATATCAAGGAACAGAAATTGATCTAGCACCAGGATGGAAAAGAATAACAATGATAGAAAGTGTAAAAGAAGTAACAGGAATTGACTTTAACAAAATTGAAAGTGATGAAGAAGCTGTAAAGATTGCAGAAGAAAAAGGACTAAAATTTGCAGATGAAACAAAAAGAACACGTGGAGATGTAATAGCAATGTTCTTTGATGAATATGTTGAAGAAACATTAATTCAGCCAACATTTATATATGATTATCCCGTAGAAATTTCACCATTAGCAAAGAGAAAAACAGCAGATAAGAGACTAACAGAAAGATTTGAAGTATTTATTGGCGGACGTGAATATGGAAATGCTTTCTCTGAATTAAATGACCCAATTGATCAATATGAAAGATTTAAAAAACAAGTAGAAGCAAGAGAAGCAGGAGATGAAGAAGCAGGAATGATGGATGAAGATTATGTACAAGCATTAGAAATAGGATTACCTCCAACAGGTGGACTAGGAATAGGTATAGATAGATTTGTAATGCTTCTTACAGATAATGCATCAATAAGAGATGTATTATTATTTCCAACAATGAAACCATTAAACTAAAAATATAAAAAGCATGAACTAGTAATTAAATAGTTTATGCTTTTTATATTTTTAGGAATGTTTTTTAAACTTCTTATAATTTGGCAACAATAATGTGGAATTTGCAGTAAATCTTAACTATCTAATATAAAAATGTTATTAATAAAAAAGTGTCGAGAATTACCTGATTTATTTGAATTATGTCAATATGTATGTTATAATACCGATAGACTTCAAACAAACAGATATAAGTGAAAAGAATTTTTCACATTATCAGTGGAAACATTATCAGTAAAGTAACTTGTAAACAAAATGTGAACTAAAGCAAGAAAAGGAGGCATATATATGAGTAATTCTGGCTTTAAAGCACATTTGTGTGCGTATCACAGCGGGGTAACTGGCAGCAAGATAATCGTTGTGGTGGACTTTCCAAATGGGACAGTCCGTCGGATAATGGTAGATGATGGGTGTTTTCAGGAAAGGGAATATGAACAATTAAACTATGTAAATGACATCAATCCTAAAAATATTGATGCTGTTCTTGTAACACATAGTCATATTGACCACATTGGAATGCTACCAAAGTTTGTAAAAGATGGGTATAACAACAAGATTTATATGACCAAATATGCAAAACAGTTATGTCCAGACTTTTTACAAGACGCAGCAAACAGACAGAAAGAGAATGCGAAAAACCTGAGAAAGAAACACCCTGAGAAAAAAGAAGTTTTTCAATCGTTATATTCTAAAAAAGATATAACAGAAGAAAAGAAACTTGTAAAGGGCTTGGAATATCGCGAAGAAAAGGAAATTCTTCCAGGAATAAAGGTAACATTCTTTGAAAACGGTCATCTGCTTGGCGCAGCAATGATTTGGCTCAGAATTTCTTGTGAGGGTATGGAAGACATAAATTTCTTTTTCACTGGAGATTATAAGCTGAAAAACTGTTTCTACCCAGTACTAGAAATTCCAGAAGAAGTAAAGAAAAAGCCATTAATCATGATTCACGAGTCTACAAATGGTCAGATATCATCAAAAGAAATAAATAGAAACTTTTGGGATAATATGATCAAAGCCTTTAGTGAACACAAAAATGTACTTATTGGTGCATTTGCACAGGGGCGCATGCAAGAGATATTGCATAGCTTCAAGTGCAAACAAGAAGTAATTCCACCAGAATATGTCATATATGTAGATGGCATATTAGGAATTAAGACAAACAACAGGTACAAATCAATTCTGAATGAGTATAACCCTGAAAAAGCAGATTTTATGCCACAAAGGTGCTATCCAGTGCTAGATGATGAGACAAGGGAAAGAGTATTGCTTGACACAAGACCAAAGATTATCATAACAACAAGTGGAATGTTGAGTGATGGACCAGCAAGGTTTTATGTCCCGATTTTTTTAGAAATGGAGGACACAGTAATCCAACTAATTGGGTATGCAGCAGAGGGAACGCTGGCAAGAGCACTACTTGAAGGAAAAAAAGCTCAAATAGTTAAGTTTGCTGGAAAAAAGCTCATTAAGCGAGCAGAAGTTAAATCCACTCGTGAGATGAGTGGACATTGTTTTAATGATGAGATGATTGAGTTTATAAATGGTTTTAGCAATATTAAATTTATTGCACTTAATCATGGAAGCACTGAAAGTCAGGAATACTTCCGAAATTTGGTTTTGAAAGAAACCAATGTGGAGAACGTAGAACTTCTTAACAGAGAAAATGCATATGTAATTTATCAAAACACGCCCAAAGGTGCGGATTATTGTGATATACAGATAAAGCATTTTACTCCCAAACAAGAAGAACTGCAAACTTCAAAAGAGGAACGGAGAACACGGCGGACCCGAAAAGCTGAAAGGAAAGCAAGAAACAAGGCAAGGAAAAATCCTAGAAAAAGAAAGGAAAAGAAAGACAGCGAAGAATAAAAACTGAATAATGTACCAAAGGAGCAGATGAGATAATCATTTGCTCTTTTCCAGTTTAATAAGTATAATTTTAATTATTGGAAACACTATAAAATATTTGATAAATTTTTATTATGTGATATAATACAAAATATTTAACAAAGTACTAAATAAATTAGTACTTTTATAGAAAGGACAAAAGAAAATATGTATGGATTTGGATTCGACAGAAAAACACTATATATAATAATGGCGGTACTAATTGGTCTAACACTAATAAATATGGGAAGTTTCAATATAATGATAACACTATTAACACTACCAGGTGTTATATTAGCGATGTCATTTCATGAATTTGCACATGCTTTTGCAGCAGATAAATTAGGAGATTCAACACCAAGAAATCAAGGAAGATTAACTTTAGATCCACTAAAACACATTGATCCAGTAGGAATATTTTTATTAATATTTGCACATATTGGATGGGGAAAACCAGTTCAAATTAATCCAAATAATTTTTCAAAAGTATCAAGAGAAAAAGGAGAAGTAATAGTATCATTAGCAGGACCACTTGCAAATTTCATATTAGCATTCATACTAATGATTATATTTTATTTAATAGCAATATTTATACCAGGAACAGGAATATTAGCTTCAATGACAGGAATAAACATAATGAGCATAATCATAACAATGATTTATTATGCAATAGTTGTAAATATTGGATTAGGAGTATTTAACTTAATACCAATACCACCATTAGATGGTTCAAAAATATTCTTAAAAGTATTACCATATAAAGCACAAAGATGGATTGACGAACATATGTCAATGATACAAATTATATTTTTATTATTGTTTATAACAAATATTTTAAGTTACATTACAGCTCCAATAATACAACTAATAATGACAGGATTAGAAACTATTGTAAAAACAATATTTTCAATATTTATTTAAAAAATAATAAAATTAAGATTTTTCATAAATCTGAATGGAGAAAGAAATGAAAGATATATATGTACTAGGAATAGAATCAAGTTGTGATGAAACCTCTGTTGCCATAGTAAAAAATGGTAGAGAGGTCCTTTCAAATGTAATAAACTCACAAATAAAAATACATGAAAACTATGGTGGAGTTGTTCCAGAAATAGCATCAAGATGCCATACAGAAGTAATAAATCAAGTAACAAAACAAGCTTTAAAAGAAGCAAATATAAAACTAGAAGATATTGATGTGATAGGGGCAACATATGGACCAGGACTAGTAGGAGCACTTTTAGTAGGAGTATCATATGCAAAAGGGCTAAGCTTTGCAAGTGGAAAACCATTACTAGGAGTAAACCATATAGAAGGACATATTGCAGCAAATTACATAACCCATAAAGATCTAAAACCACCATTTATATGTTTAATAATTTCAGGTGGACATACTCATCTAGTAAAAGTAAATGATTATACAGATTTTGAAATACTAGGAAAAACTAGAGATGATGCAATAGGAGAAGCTTTTGACAAAGTAGCAAGAGTAGTAGGACTTGGATATCCAGGAGGACCAAAAGTAGATAAACTTGCAAAAGAAGGAAAAGAAACAATAGAATTACCATTAGCACATATGGAAAATATGGATTTTTCATTTAGTGGAATAAAAACAGCAGTAATAAACTTAAATCATAAAGACCCTAATATCAATAAAGCAGACTTATGTAAAAGCTTTGAAAAAGCTGCAACAGACATGTTAGAAAATAACATAAAAAAAGCAATAAAGAAAACAAAATTAAATAAAATAGTACTAGCAGGAGGAGTGTCAAGTAACTCATATATAAGAAGCAGATTAGACGACTTAGCTCAAAAAGAAAAATTGGAAATGTATTATCCAGAATTAATATTATGTACAGATAATGCAGCAATGATAGCAGCTGCTGGATATTATAATTACATAAAAGGCGAAAAATCAGAATTAACTTTAAACGCAGTACCAAATCTAAAACTAGGAGAAAAATAAATGTCGATATTTGTAATAGCAGACTTGCATTTATCATTTGGAACTAACAAACCAATGGATATATTTGGAGAACATTGGGAAAACCACGATAAAAAAATAAAAGATAATTGGATAAAAAAAGTAAATGAAAAGGACTTGGTAGTATTACCAGGTGATTTTTCATGGGCAATGAGATTAGAAGATACAATTCAAGATTTTAAATATTTAAGTGAATTACCAGGAAAAAAGCTATTACTAAAAGGAAACCATGATTATTGGTGGAGCACATTAAAAAAAATGAGAGAATACTTGAAAGAAAATAAATTTGAGAATATAGATTTTATCCAAAATAACTATTACGAACATGAAAATATAATTATAACAGGAACACATGGGTGGATTATAAATAGCAAAGAAGAAGACATGAAAATTTTAAGAAGAGAAAAACTAAGATTAGAAATGGAACTAGAAGCAATAAAAAAACAATATGGAAATGAAAAAGAAGTAATAGTGTTCATGCATTATCCACCATATGAAAAACAAAATGGAAAAATAGAAGTACCATTTGCAGAAATATTTGAAAAATATAATATAAAACAATGTTACTATGGACATCTACATGGAGAACAGTCATATGGAAACATAAAAGACTTTGAATATAATAATGTTGAATACAAACTAATAAGTGCAGATTACTTAGACTTTGACTTAATAAAAATAATCTAAATCAGGAGAAAAAATGGAAAACAACAAAACAACAATTCATTATGTAATGGCGCACAGTAAAATGCCAGAAATAATATTAAAAAAATACACAGAATTTTTAAAAATAGCTAATCAAGGGCCAGCAGTACTAGGCTCTTTTTTAGAATTAACATGGAACCAAATAAAAAAAGACTTAGAAGAAAAAACACAATATGAAATATTAGACAAAAAACAAAGAGTTGATTTATATAGCTTTCAAATTTCTGTGATAAGCACAAATAAAAACAAGAAAATATTGAACATAATAATGCCACCAATTAGTGAATATACAGAAACAAGATTTATAACAATATTATTAGAAAGAAAGCCTCAATATTTTACATGTGAATTATCAAAAAGTTTTAATGAAGCTAAACCAGAAGATTATTACATTTTAGGCGAATGGAAATATGATGAGAGAAAAGACAAATTTTTGCACATAGACCATGGTCGTATAGATAACTTTTCGTTAAGAGAATATCTAAATAAAATAGAAAAAGTAATTTAAAATAATATAATTGTATAAAAGTATTGCAAACTCTAAAAAAAGCTGATATAATAAAACAGTTCAAAAAACACGTAAGTTTAGTTTAGGCTTGTGCTAACAAGAGTTAGTGACCCTAAATGCTAAAAATCAAAACTTGCGGAAGTAAAATAACAAGGAGGAATTTAAAATGGCAGTAGTTGCAATGAAACAATTACTAGAAGCAGGTGTTCATTTCGGACATCAAACTAGAAGATGGGAACCTAAAATGGCTGAATACATATTCCAAGCTAGAAATGGTATCCATATTATCGATTTACAAAAAACATCAAAAAAATTAGACGAGGCTTACAAATTCTTAAAAGAACAAGCTGAAGAAGGAAAAACAGTTCTATTTGTTGGAACTAAAAAACAAGCTCAAGAATGTATTAAAGAAGCTGCAATCAAATGCAATATGTACTATGTAGACCAAAGATGGTTAGGTGGTATGCTTACAAACTTCAATACAATCCAAAGCAGAGTTGCAAGATTAAAAGAATTAGAAAGAATGTCTGAAGACGGAACATTTGATGTATTACCTAAAAAAGAAGTTATTCTTTTAAAAGGTGAAATGGAAAAACTAGAAAAAAATCTTGGTGGAATCAAAGATATGAAAGAATTACCAGGAGTAATGTTCATAGTAGACCCTAAAAAAGAAAGAATAGCTATCTTAGAAGCTAGAAAATTAAATATACCAGTTGTAGGATTAGTTGATACAAACTGTAATCCAGAAGATGTTGACTATGCAATACCTGGTAATGATGATGCTATAAGAGCTGTAAAATTAATTACAGATGTTATGGCAAATGCTGTTATAGAAGGAAGACAAGGAGAAGCTGTTGATGTAGAAGCTATGGCTTCAGAAGAAACAGAGCAGACAGATATGGAAGAAGTTGTAGAAGCAGCTGAAGAAGTTCAAGAATAATTTAAAAGAAAATAAAAATGTAGGGGTTGCCGTCCTCGGCGCCCCTTTAATAAAATAAAATTTAGGAGGAATTTAAAATGATAACTGCAGAACTAGTTAAACAATTAAGAGAAAAAACAGGTGCTGGAATGATGGATTGCAAAAAAGTTTTAACAGAAACTGATGGAGATATGGAAAAAGCAGCTGAACTATTAAGAGAAAGAGGAATAGCAAAAGCAGCTAAAAAATCTTCAAGAGTTGCAGCAGAAGGACTAGTAGCAACATATGTATCAGAAGATAAAAAAGTAGGAAGTGCTGTTGAAGTAAATGCAGAAACTGATTTCGTTGCTAAAAATGATGAATTTAGAACATTTGTAGCAGACATAGCTAGACAAGTAGCTATAAAAAATCCAGCTACACTTGAAGAATTATTAAATCAAAAATACTTAGACACAGATAGTACAGTACAAGAAGTTTTAACAAACAAAATTGCTACTATAGGTGAAAATATGTCAATCAGAAGATTTGTAAGATATGAATCAGAAGGATTAGTTGAAAGCTATGTACACGGAGATGGAAAAATTGCTGTTCTAGTTAACTTTGAAAAAGGTGAAGAAGTTTTAGCAAAAGATGTTTGTATGCAAATAGCAGCAGCTAAACCAGAATACTTATCAAGAGAAGAAGTACCATCAGAAGAAGTACAAAAAGAAATGGAAATCTTAAAAGTTCAAGCTATGAATGAAGGAAAACCAGCTGAAATAGCAGAAAAAATGGTACAAGGAAGAATAGGAAAATTCTATTCAGAAATCTGTTTATTAGATCAAGAATTTGTTAAAGATTCTAGCATGAAAGTTGGAGACTTAATTAAATCTAAAGATGCAAAGATAGTTGCATTTGCAAGATTAGAAAAAGGCGAAGGAATCGAAAAAGTAGAAGAAAACTTTGCTGAAGAAGTTATGAAACAAATAAAATAAGAGGTAAATATAATGAAATCAATAATATTTTTAAATCAATTAAATCATCATAGTAGGAGCGCTTGTAACTAGGGCTGATTAAAAGTCGTAGGGGCAAGTGCTAAAAGGCATGCGCTCCTACGATATCGATTAAAAAATGTATTTGATTTTACATTAAAGAACGATTCGTAGAAGAATCGTTCTTTTTTTGTACCTAAAAATTAATAAAAGGAGAAATATATAAATGAAAGAAATAGATATAAATTATAGAATATTAAATCCAGGAGGAAATAAAACAGCTATTGTAATTGGAAATGAGTATACAAGTGAAGAAAAGAAAAAAATAAATAATAAAATATTAAAAGAGAATAGAGATGTTGAACAAGTTGGATTTATAAATAAAAACGAATATAAACTAGAAATGGCTGGAGGAGAATTTTGCGTAAATGCTACTAGATGTGCAGTGTGGGAGTATTTAAAAGGGATACCAGGAAAAATAAAATTACAAGTTTCAGGATATAAAAATAAAATAATAGGTGAAATCAAAGAAGATAAAAACGTATATGTAAATATGCTAATAAAAAATAAAATTACAAATATTATGGAAATAAAAGAAAAATTTAACTTAATAAAACTTGATGGAATATTAATAGCTGTAATAGACGAAGAGAATTCCAAAGAATATATAGAAAAGTTAAAAATGGATGAAGAAAAAACAAAATTAGAATTAAGAAAAATTATGAAAAAATTTAATACACAAGAAAATGCAGTTGGAATAATATTATTAGAAAAACAAGATGAAAAAATAAAAATTAATCCTATAATATGGGTAAAAACAATAGATACATTATATTATGAAACAGCTTGTGGAAGTGGAAGCTTGGCAACAGCAATTTACAAAAACTATATAGATGGAACACAAGAATTAGAAATTATTCAGCCATCTGGATATAGTATTAAAATAAAAATAAATAAAAACAAAGAATACATAGAAAGTGCTATTGTATCAGGAAAAGTAATGGAGGAATAAATATGGAAGCAAAACAAATTTTAAAAGATTTAGTAAAATTTAATACAATCAATGATAAAGAAAACAAAGAAATTATTAATTATATAGAAAACCTTTTGAAAAACAGAGGCTTTAAACTAGAGTATAAAAGTAAATGCATAATAATGAGTATAAAAGATAAAAGTAATTTAGGATTCTTGGGACATACAGATACAGTTCAAGCAGGAAATGACTGGGATAATAATCCATTTGAACTAAAAGAAGAAAATGGATTATTATATGGATTGGGAGCATGTGACATGAAAGGTGGTATTGCTGCAATATTACAAGCAGTGATTGAAACTGACTGGGAAAAGATGAAATCTGGAATAAAATTATATTTTACATATGATGAAGAAATAGAGTTTTCAGGAATAAAAGAATTGATTGAAAAAAATGAAGAATTTCCAAAAAACATGATTATAGGAGAACCAACCAACAATATAAAAATGAATGCAAGCAAAGGATTATTAGAATTTAAAATAAATTTTGATGGAATATCAGCACACTCAAGTAATCCACTACAAGGAGAAAATGCAATAGAAAAATGTTTAGAGTTTATAGATGAGCTAAAAATATTCTATGATGATTTAAAAAAATACAGAAATTCTATATTTGAAATAGAGTATACAAGCATGAATATTGGTAAAATCACAGGAGGAAAAAGCATAAACATAGTACCAAACAATTGTGAAGTATTAATAGATTTTAGAACTATAAAAAAAGAACATAATTATTTAATAATAAATAAGATTAATGAATTAGCAGGAAAATATAAAGGAAAATATGAAATAATAAATAATATAAAACCATTTATAAATAAAAATGAAAAAATATATCCTACAAACTTTATAACAGAAGCAAGTTTTATAGAATCAGAAAACAAATGTATTTTAGGAGTAGGACCACTTACTATGCACGAGGCAAATGAATATATTAGCATAGAAAGTTTAAATAAACTAGTAGTTCAGTACAAAGAAATTATAAATAGTAAATGTAAATAAAAATTGTTCACGGACAATTCTGTTGGTATGTCTTTTTTTAAAATAATATGATATAATTCAGCAAAAAGAAAGAATGGAAATAATATGAATAAAGAAAGAAAACAAAAAGTAAAAAAAGTTAGAAATCTTACTACTTATATTGTATTAAGAGCACTAGTAATATTAACATTAATCTTGCAAATACTTCATAGAAACTGGAATGATGTATTTTTATGTGTATTAACATTATTTTTACTATTAATACCAACAATTATTGATAAAAAATTTAATATTGAGTTACCAACAGTATTAGAAACTATAATATTAGTATTTATATTTGCAGCAGAAATCTTAGGAGAAATTCAAAATTTTTATGGAATATTTAAACATTGGGACACAATGCTGCATACAATAAATGGATTTATAATGGCAGCAATAGGATTTTCTTTAATAGATATTTTAAATCAAAGTAATAAAGTTGCAATTTCACTATCGCCTTTATTTGTAGCATTAGTAGCTTTTTGCTTTTCAATGACAATAGGCGTAATGTGGGAATTTTTCGAATATAACATGGATATTATTACAGAAACTGATATGCAAAAAGATAGAATAGTTCAAACAATATCATCAGTAGAACTAAACGAAGAAAAGAAAAATGTACCTATTGTTATAAAAAATATAAAAGAAACAAAAATCACAGGAGAAATTAAAGGAGAAGAAAAAGAAATAATAATAAAAAATGGTTATTTAGATATAGGAATAATTGATACAATGAAAGACTTAATAGTAAACTGTATAGGAGCAGTAACATTTTCAATTTTTGGATATTTATACATAAAACAAAGAGGAAATGGAAAATTTATAAAACAATTTATACCAAGAATGAAACAAAAGTCTTGCAATAATTGAATTATGTGGTATAATAATAAAGCTATAAAAAATAAATGGAGGAATTTAAATGAGTATCAAAATAGAAAAAACAGAAAATAATAATGAGTTAAAACTAGAATTTACAGTAGATGCACAAATATTTGTGAATGGAATAGAAACAGTTTTTAAGAAAAACGCTAAATATTTCAATGTTCCAGGATTTAGAAAAGGAAAAGTACCAATGAACATTGCTGAAAAACATTATGGAGTAGAAATGTTTTATGAAGATGCTTTCAATGAAGTAGTACCAGCAATTTATGATAAAGAAATAAAAGAAAATAATTTAGAAGTTGTTAGCAGACCAGATATTGACATAGTTCAAATGGAAAAAGGTAAGGATTTAATCTTTACAGCAATTGTACAAACTAAACCAGAAGTAGAACTTGGAAAATACAAAGGTATAGAATTGGAAAAAGTAGAGTATAATGTAGAAGATAAAGATATAGAACATGAGTTAGGACATATGGCTGAGAAAAATGCTAGAATCATAACAGTAGAAGATAGAGCCGTTAAAGAAGGAGATATAGCAGTAATTGATTTTGAGGGTTCAATTGATGGAGTACCATTTGAAGGTGGAAAAGCTGAAAAACACGAATTAGAAATAGGAAGCCATAGCTTTATAGAAGGTTTTGAAGACCAAGTAGTAGGAATGAAAATTGATGAAGAAAAAGATATCAATGTTACATTCCCAGAAGAATACTTTTCAAAAGATTTAGCTGGAAAACCTGCTGTATTTAAAGTAAAATTACATGAAATAAAAGCAAAAGAATTACCTACAATGGATGACGAATTTGCAAAAGATGTTAGTGAATTTGATACAATTGATGAATTAAAAGCTGATATAAAGAAAAACTTAGAAGAACAAAATGAACACAGAGCAAAACATGAAATAGAAGATAAAGCTATCGAAGCAGTTTGCGAAAATTCAAAAGTTGAAATTCCATCAGGAATGATAGAATTTGAAATAGATAATATGGAAGAAGATTTAAATAGAAGATTAGCTTACCAAGGAATTAATGTAGAACAATACTTAAAAATGTTAAATAAAACAAAAGAAGATTTCAGAGAAGAAATGAAACCACAAGCTGAAATATCAGTAAAAACAAGATTAGTATTAGAAGCTGTTTGCAAAGATGCTAAAATAGAAGCATCAGAAGAAGAAATTAATGAAAAAATTGCAGAACTTGCAAAAACATATGGAAGACCAGAAGAAGAACTAAAAGAAAATGAAGAATTCAAAAAATACGTTTCTTCTAGTATAGAATCAGAAAAAGTAGTTAAATATATAGTAGAAAATGCAAAAATAAAATAGTTAGAAATATAGCAATATAAAGAGAAAAAGAGGTACTAAGTGAAAAAATGTTTTCATATAAGTATCTCTTTAATATTGACTTTTAAGTATTAAATGTGATATCTAATATAAGTAAATAAAAAGAAAATACGACTCTAGAAATTAAAAGTGAAAAATAAAAAGAGTCAAAAAATAAATGAAGAAAGGTAGGTAGAGCTCAAAAAAGAAGCAAGTATTACAAGACAAACGAACAAAAAAACGGAAACGTATATAAGTACGTTAAGGATTTTGAAGTGAAGTTTAATGTAGTAAGATATTGCTTATTTTTCGAGCAAGAAAGATATGATGAACAATAGTTTAGTACCATATGTAGTAGAACAAACAAATAAAGGAGAAAGATCATATGATATCTTTTCAAGATTATTAAAAGACAGGATAATATTCTTATCAGAAGATGTAAACAATGTTTCTGCAAGTTTGGTAGTTGCACAATTATTATTTTTAGAATCAGAAGATCCAGAAAAAGAAATTTCGCTATACATAAATAGCCCAGGAGGATCAATAACAGATGGAATGGCAATAGTAGATACAATTAACTATATTAAATGCCCAGTAACTACAATATGTGTAGGAATGGCAGCAAGTATGGGAGCAGTACTTTTGGCATCAGGGGCAAAAGGAAAACGTTTTGCAACACCAAATGCTGAAATACTAATACATCAACCATTAATTTCAGGAGGACTTTCTGGACAAACAACAGAAATAAAAATACATGCAGAACACATGGTTAGAACAAGAGAAAAATTAAACAAATTATTGAGCGAAAGAACAGGTCAAAGTCTTGAAACGATAGAAAGAGATACAGAAAGAGATAATTACATGACAGCTGAGGAAGCTTTAGAATATGGATTAATAGATGAAATTCTAGATAAAAGAATATAATTTATAAAACAATTCAAAAGAAGGCAGAAAAGAAGAGGTGATATAATGCCAAATAACAACAATAATAATACAAGAAGTGTAAAATGTTCTTTTTGTGGTAAGTCACAAGAGAATGTCAAAAAAATAATAGCAGGACCAGGAGTATATATTTGTGATGAATGTATAAATGTTTGTCAAGAAATCATAGAAGATGAATTCTATGAAGAAGATGAAACAATAGAAACACTACAAGAAGAAAAAATACCAACACCACAAGAAATAAAAAAAATATTAGATGAATATGTAATAGGCCAAGAAGAAGCTAAAAAAACATTATCAGTTGCAGTATATAATCATTATAAAAGAATAAATAACTTAGAAAAAGTAGATGATGTAGAAATTCAAAAAAGTAATATATTATTATTAGGTCCAACAGGATGTGGAAAAACACTTTTAGCTCAAACATTAGCAAAAGTGTTAAATGTACCATTTGCAATTGCAGATGCAACAACATTAACAGAAGCTGGATATGTTGGAGAAGATGTTGAAAATATTTTATTAAGATTAATTCAAGCAGCAGATTATAATATTGAAAATGCTGAAAAAGGAATTATATATATAGATGAAATAGATAAAATATCTAGAAAATCAGAAAATCCATCAATAACACGTGATGTAAGTGGAGAAGGAGTACAACAAGCATTACTTAAAATAATTGAAGGCACTAAAGCATCAGTTCCACCACAAGGAGGAAGAAAACATCCTCATCAAGAATTTTTGCAAATAAACACAGAGAACATATTATTCATATGTGGAGGAGCTTTTGAAGGAATAGAATCTATAATAAAAGATAGAACAGGTAAAAAGACAATAGGATTTGGAACAAAATTAGAATCTAGTACAGAAAAAAGCAAATCAGAAATATACAAACAAATATTACCGCAAGACTTATTAAAATTCGGAATGATTCCAGAGTTTGTAGGAAGATTACCAGTAGTTGCTACATTAGATGAATTAACAAAAGAAGCACTAGTTGAAATTGCAACAAAACCTAAAAATGCACTAGTAAAACAATACAAGAAACTAGTTGAATTAGATGGAGTTGAACTAGAATTTAATGATGAAGCCTTAGAAGTAATAGTTGATAAAGCAATAGAAAGAAAAACTGGAGCTAGAGGTTTACGTTCAATTGTTGAAGAAATAATGAGAGATGTAATGTATGATATTCCAAGTAATCCTAAGATTGCTAAATGCATAATTACAAAAGATACAATATTAAATAATAGTAAACCAGAAATAATTATTGATGAAAATAAAAAGCCAGTTACAATAACAAAGACATCAAATAAAAGAAAACTAACCAAAAAAGATAAAACTGAAACTGCATAAAAAAGTCCCTTTTTCTTAAAATTAATAAGAAAAAGGGATATTTTTATGCATAATATAAACTAAAAAATAAAACTATAATTTAGAATAAAAGCTTGCAATTACAGATGAAATATAGTAAAATAATACTGCGTTAAAAATTACCATTACTTAGTTTTAAGGAAAACCTACTTATAACTCAGTAATTGGCAAAAGAACAATAAATGTTCATCTATAAATAAATTTTATAGAACGTAAAATATAAGGAGGTAGTGCTATTATGACTAAAGAAAGAAAACAAGAAATTATTAACACTTATAAAAGAGAAGAAAATGACACTGGGTCACCAGAAGTTCAAATCGCTCTTTTAACAGAGAGAATTTCTGAATTAACTGAACACTTAAAAGTTCATCAAAAAGACAATCACTCAAGAAGAGGACTTTTAAAAATGGTTGGTAAAAGAAGAAACTTATTAAACTATTTAGCTAAAAAAGATGTACAAAGATACAGAGATATAGCTCAAAAGTTATCTTTAAGAAAATAAAAACAGCGTAGCTATAAGCTACGCTATTTTTAAGTTCTATTTTAAAAATTAATAAAAGCCGAAAGTGATAGATGTTAGATTTAAGGATATTTCATGCAAATATCTTTAAATCTGATTTCTACACGATTGGCTATTGGGAGGTAAAAATGTTTAAAACTTATGAAACAGAACTTGCAGGAAGAAAACTAGTTTTTGAAACTGGAAAAATGGCAGGATTAGCAAATGGAAGTGTACTAGTAAAATATGGAGACACAGCAGTATTAGTAAATGTAGTAGCTTCAAAAGAACCAAAAGAGGGAATTGACTTTTTC
>CANCZH010000012.1 GCA_947382445.1 uncultured Clostridium sp.
AAATAAAGTTTGAATTCTGGACTTAACCAACTTGCAAACTCAAATGCTATATCTGAATGAGCATAAGTTCCACCATTGTTTCCTGATTTAGAAATAATTCCTATTGCATTTGTTGAATTTATCCATTTTTGTGGTGATAAATAAAAACTATTTTTTCCAGCTTCATTTTCAAAGGTCTCGAATTCGATACCTTTGAAATTTTTATTATGCATTTGTTCCCAAAGTCCTAAAAATGAAATAACATTTTTATTTCGCATCCATGTTTGTATTGGAATTTTGGGTTCTTCTGGATTAGCATATCTAGCTAAATCTGTTAAAGATATGTAATTATTTCCATTAATTCTAATTACATTTACTATATTATCTTTCACTATCATTTCTGTTTTTATTAAATCTTTTTTCAAATAATTCCTCCTATTTTTTCATAAATATGTAAAAACTTTTTTCGAGATACTTTTTTTTCAACATTTTCAAATAGTTTTACTAAAATCAGACTTTACTAATTTATATTCATTTTTGACATATTTTCAATTTTTCATTTTTTACTTCCTATCTACCCATTCTTTTATTATTTCTTTAGAAATACTTAAATTTCCATTGCCTACTCCAATTTCTATATTAGGTTTCTTTTTTCCATGATAGTCACTTCCGCCACTAATATATAAATTATTTTTCTTTGCATATTCTGCTAATATATTTATTTCATTTTCATCAGCTGATGGATGAAAACATTCTATTCCATCTAGTTCCTTTTGTTTTCTTAATTCATCAATAAATTCAATTGTATTATCAAATCTATATTCATATGGATGAGCAAGAAATGCTAAACCACCAGCTTTATGTATTACATTTATCACCTGTTCATACTCTGGTTTTAGAATATAATTCTTTCCTGTGTAATATTCACTCTCTGGATTCATTAATCCATTTCTGATAAAAGTGTTTAATGAGTCTGCATATTCTCCAAGAATTTTATGATTCTCTTCATGCCTAATTAATTCTTTATAAATATATATTGTTATGTAATCAGTTACTGGAATATTTTTCTCTATTTTTCTTTCATCATAGACCATTCCTTTTTTATCGCATATCTCTAGTAATGTTTTTTTGTCATCTTCTTGTTTCTTTCTTAATATTTCCTCTGAAAAAAATCTTTGTGACCATTCTTCTATTATTTTAGGCTCTTTTATATTATAACCTAAAATTTCTATTGATTTATTTTTAAATGTTGCATTCATTTCAACACCTTTTATTACCTGGCCTCTAAAAATATTATTGTTTTTTAAAAGTTCATCATCATATGCTTTACATGTGTTATGGTCTGTTATTGAAATATATTCTAATTTTTTATCTGCACATAATTTTAATATTTCCTTTATCGTTTTATCTCCATCAGAATATATCGTATGCATGTGTAAGTCTATCATAATTACTCCTTTTTCTTATTATTCGCCAATATTTTAAATTTCTATTTTCATTTATTCCAACCATAAAAAGTAAACTTTTCATTTTGATTATTAAAATAATTTCTTATTGCTTCATTAATGTAATCTTCTAAATTATTTATTGGATATTTAAAGTCTACCCATTCTAAATTTTCACAAAATTGAGGTTCATTATTATTTATCACTCCAGAATATTTAGTAGCTATAAAAAAATAATTTATATATTCTAACCCATTATCATTTTGATGCATTACTTGTACTATATCTAAATCTTCTTTTTTAATTACTATATTCACTTCTGTTTTAGCAGTTCTTATAATTGCATCAATTGCATTTTCGCCACCTAGAATATGTGAAGCAATAACATCATACTGTCCATTACAATACTCTCTATTTTTTCTTTTCTCAACTAAAATTTTGCCATCTATAACTAAAAATAAATGTACTGCACATCTAAGTGTAAATCTTTCTGGTTCCATTCTATTTCTCCTACCAATTTGTAAACTTTTTTCAATTTGATTATTTTCTTTCTGTTATCATTCTTATTTCTATTCCAACAACTCCATATTTATCTTGTTCTTCTTTTGAATAATATTTTTCCATATCTTTAGGATTTGCAACATCATCTTTATCATATCCAATTGATATTTTATCAAAATGTTTATATAATTCATCAAAACTTGAGTACTTATATAATCCTACTATTTTAACTACAATTTTTTCTAATGTTGTTCTATTTGTAAATTCTATCAAATCATTTTCTTTTAACAGTTTTCTTTTTTCATCATTTAGACGTAGTTCTATAGTTTTGCTTCCATCTTTTATACGACAAAATGGCTCATTATCTAAATTCATATTATGTCTCATTCTTTTCATAAAACTATCCAATTTTCTCCAATATCTGCATTATCATATAACTCTTTATATATTTTGGCTAATTCGTCCATATCCGACTTTTGCACTAGTCTAATCATTTTTATTTCCTACCTTTAATTTAATATTGTTTTTTATTAAAATACTTTCTAATGTTTCATTTTCATTAATAATATATAGCTTTTCATAATTTCTTTTTACAGAATCTTCATAAAATGGTATAAATACTTCTTTTAATTTTCTAATAAAATTTTCATTATTTCCTCTATTAATACATCTTTTCTTTACTTCTTCCCAACTATTAATATTAGGATATGCAATACTATATTTGATATTGTTTTGTTCAAAATAATCAAAGTGCTCTGGTTTTAATTGAACTAAAACTACATCATATTTTTTTATAGCTTCAATAATAGCTTTATAATAATTATCAGGCCAATTTGGGTTTATTTCTCTGTTTGTCCCTTTTCTTTCTTCAGCAGATAAATTTTTTATATTAGTATTATTATATTTGTAACTACTTGACTCTAAGTCTATTACATTACTATACTTTTTACCCAAAACACTTTTTCCACAAGTTGCAAATCCTGCAATTATTATTCCTTTATTCATTAGTTTTCACCTACTTTTTTATTTTATATCATAATGATATTTAGCTTGAATAAATCTTTTATTATCGCATTTATTGTCATCATCTTCTTGAACTAACTTACCACCCATTTTTTCATAAAAATTACGTGCATTTGTATTATATTTATTACAAGAAATAAAGAATTCATTATATCCATTATTTTTTATTTCATTGTATCCCAGATTGAATAGTTCCCTGCCTATACCTCTTTTTTGAAAAGCTTTTCTTAAGTATAATAATCCTATTTCTTGTTCATAATTACCAAATTTCATAATCGGTATTCCTACATCCATATACCCAACTAATTCATTATTACTTTCAACTACATACAGTGATATTTTATCATTATTAAATATGTTTAGGAAAGTTTCTTCAGCTTTTTCATAATCAAAATTATCTATTATATCGTCACTATATATTCCTCTATATGTTTCACTCCATACTTTTTGTTTTAATATAGCTAAATTTTTAATATCCATTTTAGTGGCTAATCTAATTTCATAATCCATTTTTAGTACCTCTTTTCTATTTTAAGTATTCCTTGTATGTATATTTATTATCATTTTTTACCCAGTCATATAATCTTTCTATTTTTTTATGATAATTTTCAGTGTTAATTCTTTTTAATATTGATTCCTTTTTATCTGTATAT
Source organism: uncultured Clostridium sp. (assembly GCA_947382445.1). Next base: position 3,602 of record CANCZH010000012.1, read on the forward strand.
TTATCTGCAAAATAGAAATATTCTATTGTTTGATCCAAAAAATCAATAGCTTTTCTCACACTATAATTATCTATAGTTGAGTTTGAATTTGGTTTATAATATACATAAAGATTTTCTTTAATAAATTTCTTCTGACCTAAATTGTCTTCTATATATCTAACAAATACGATATCTTCATTATTAAGTGATTTACTTAAATTACTAAGTTGATTGTTATCTGCAAAAAAATCATCGCTATCTAGAAGTATAATATATTCTCCTTTGGCTATTTCCATTCCTTTATTTCTTGCTCCACCGGCGCCTAATCTATTTGATTTAAGTAAAGTAATATCATATTCATAAATAAATTCTAAACTATTGTCTGTGCTTCCATCATCTATAACAATTACTTCATACTTATCTCTAGCAATATTTTGATTAAATATGCTATCTAAACAATTTTTAATTAATTTTCCTTTATTATAATTAGGTATTATAATAGAAAATTTTGGATTAGTCATTTTTTCCTCCAATTTTTATTTAGTTTGTTGAATAATTTAGTAATTCCTTTTATACTGTAATTTTACATCTGTTTATAGTATCCCATAAAGTTCTGTTTAAGTCAAATCTTAGTATAAAAGAAGAACTGATATTATAATCAGTTCTTCCTAAACTACTTATGTAATGTTTATTTTTATGTTCTATAATTATTCTTGTCTGCTCTTTCATCTAATTGTCTATCATAATCTTTATTTCCATAAAACCAAACTGTTTTTTTATCTTCTGCTGTTCCCATTCTGTCTCTGTTTACTGCAATATCTATTAATGATAATAGTGGTAATATTACTCCTAATGCATCAATTAATATTGTTTGCATATTTCCTATATTGTTTGTTAAACAGTTATATAAGTCATTTCCAAAATATGCAGTAAATGCAATAAAGTATACAAATGCTCCTCCTAAGTGTCTTTTCAAAATTAAGGCAAAGCATGGTATTGAAATAAATAATAATGCAATTTCAAGATTTAGGTTTATTGGTTGTATTGCAAAGTCCATTTGCATTGTGGCACAAAATACAACAACAACTCTAAGTCCCCAAAATAAGATTCCTAAAAATGAAATTAAATAACTTAACATTCCTACCATATTTTTTTCCTCCTCTTGCATTTAAAATGAACACCAAGAAATCTTTCTCGATGTTCGTCTTATATTTGTAATTATTCTTCTACATAGTTAAATTCATCTTTGAATTTTTCTTTGAAAATTTCGAATACTTTGTTTAGTACTTCTTCATCTTCAACACCAACATATGATTCTTCATCTTCTGATTCAGTTTGTTCTACTTTTAATATTACAACTTCACCAATTTCATCTTCTTCTGCTTCTTCAACTGGTAATAATACAACATATTCTTCTTGGTCATATTCAATTAAATCTAAAAATTCAAATTGAACTTCTTTTCCATCTTCATCATTTAATACTATTATATTATCTAATTCCTCCTCTGAGTTACAGCAATCACAGTGGTCATGTGTGCATTTTTCTTCTTTATCCATTTTCTTTCTCCTTTCAATTTCTTTATATAAACTTGTTAAAAAACAATTTTAAAAACTATTTATTTTTATTCATATACATTTCTAGTATATACACAGCTGAAATTGTGTCTACAATGTTTTTCTTTTTGTGTTTATTTATTCCTAAGTCATTCATTGTTCTATGTGCTGCTACTGTTGTTAGTCTTTCATCTATGCAATCAATTTTTATTTTATTATATTTGCACTTTAGTTTATGAATAAATTTTTCAGTGATTTCTACTCTTTCGGTTGCTGTTCCATCCATGTTTAATGGTTTTCCAACTACTATACAATCAATTTCATATTGGCTCATTATTTCATCTAGTCTTCTAAGAAGCATTTTGTCATTTCCTTTATGATGTATTGTTTCTAGCCCTTGAGCTGTTATTCCTAAAGCATCTGAAATTGCTATTCCTACTCTGCTATCTCCATAATCAATACCTAATGTTCTCATTTATTTTCTTCTAATCCTATATAATTTTTTAGCATTTTTTCTAGTAATTCGTCTCTTTCAACTTTACGAATTAGGTTTCTTGCATCTTTATGACTTGTTATATATGTTGGATCTCCTGATAATATATACCCAACTATTTGGTTTATTGGATTATATCCTTTTTCTACCAGTGCCTCATAAACTTTTTTCATAACTTCTCTTGTTTCTAAATTTGAGTCTCTTTCAACTTTGAAACTCATTGTTTTATCAAAATCCATATCAATCTCCTTTTTAAATAAAATTAATATTATGTTCTTCTTTGTTTGCTTTGTCTAAGTATTCTTCTAGCTTTTTAGTAACACTTTCTATCCCTGTTCCTTTGTAGTATGTTCCTACTGCAAAGTTGATTTTTGGTCTTACTAATGATTTTTCGTATGTATTTGTATCTTCATACTCTACCTGAGTATCTTCTAAATCTTGTTTTAATGATTTTAGATTTGCTATTATTTCATCTTCTTTTTTTCCTACATATACAATAACAAATTTTGGTCCCATATATCTTACAAATATATCTGTTGATGCTATACATGTTTTCGCCCAGTTTGCAACTGATATGATTATATTGTTTCCTGTTATTCTTGAATATGTATTGTTTATTTCTTCTATATTTGTTATTCTAAACATTGCTACAATTGATGTTGCTTGTGAATCTATTGTAGCTTTAGCTTGTCCATATAAATATTCTGCTGAATTTAATCCTGTGAATTGGTCTGTTCTTACTATACTTTCCATTGCTGTTTGATATGACACTGTTTTTAATATTGATACTATATCATCTTTTATTACTTCTAGTAATGTTGTATCTGTGTCATCAAAAGCATGTATTACTGAACTTTCAATTATCCAATATCCAATATATACGTTATCTATATATAATGGAAAGAACATTGCTGATTTTGCTCTTGAGAAATCTAATTTTTGATATGGTAATTTTTCTTCTTCAGAATCTATTGTTATATATTTAGGTGTTGCTGTGCTAATACTATCTTTAAAAACTTCTTCCGTGTGTAAGTTTGTTAGATTTTTCCAATACTTTTCATCAGTATTTGAGGCCTTTAAGACATATTCTGCTCCATCAAATACTACTATTGTAGAATATTTTATTTCAAATTTGTCAATTAACACATTGTTTATTTTTCTTATTTTTTCGTCAACTGCTATGTCTTCTCCAGTTATATTCATAAAGTCTTGTAGAGCATTTAATTTATTTATTTTTGATGATACGTTGTTAAATGTTGTTAATTTTTTCTTTATGCTTATATTGTAAAAAATTAGAATTACTACTATTCCAATTAATACAATTATTGGTATTAGCGCCACTTTTTTCACCTCTTATTCTTAATATTTGTTTCTCATTTGGTTTAATGTGTTGTTCATTTCTGTTGAAAAGTTATTTCCATAGTTTGCTTCTGCTGGTGATGTTCTTGGGTTATATGTTTGTTTACTTAGTAATGGGTATACCATATTTCCTAACATTTTTAGATTATTCATGAATCCTTTTGGGTATCCATTAATTGATATTACACAATTTACTATTGCCTCTAAGTATTTAGAATATACATTTTCATCAAAAGGTATTGTGCATGCTTTTATTTTATCTTTATTGAATAATTCTGTCATATATGACATTGCTGGGTCATTATAGAATGACATTCCTCCAATTACTGCTTTACTTGATAAGTTTTTTACTTTTAATTCTTTGTTTACTACTATTCTTAACTTTTCTTGTTCTAATATTCCTTTTGTTTTTAAATCTCTTAAAAATCCTGTTAGCTCTTGTATCGTTAGTATATCCATTGATTGTACTAAATATATTTCTTGGCTATTAGCAAAATATCCCAAATCAGTATCAAAATCACAATCTATTAAAACTAGTGATGAATTTTGTACTAATGTTGATAATATTGCTTCTGCATTTGAATAGTCTTTTCCATCATTTGGCATTGCAGTATAAACTTCTAAGTTTCTATTTACTTTTATTCCTTCACAATCTCCATTTTCTAATTTTTCTATTGATGTATATGCTATATTTCTAAGCTTTTCATCATTGTTTGTATATATGTAATATGAATTTTTGTTTTTTGTCATATCAAGTATTGATGTTTTTACTCCTATTGAAGAAAATAGACATGCTAAATTGTTTACCAAAAATGATGTTCCGTTTTTGCTTGCTCCTACAAATGCTACTATTTTTTTATCTTTTGTTAATACTGTATTTAAACTTCCGGGTTGAATATACTTTGTTTTCTTCTAATTTTCTTATTGTTTCTATTCTCTCTTGCCTTGGACTATATGAACTTACTTGTGGTTCACTAGGTTTAACTTGTGGTACTTCTGGAATATATGAAGGAGTATAAGTTGTAGGTCTTTCAACTACTGGTTGTATTATATTTTCATCTTCTAATCCTGGCAAACCAGATAGTATATCATCATCATCTTCTTCTGCTTCATATTCAATATTTTCTTCTATATCAGGTATAGTTTGATTTATATTTTCTAATCCTGGTAATATATCATCGTTTAGTGTTTGTGGTATATTAGGTACTATATTTTTTATTGTTTCTTCTGGTACTTCAATTGTTGGTTCATTTAATACATTTTCAAAGTCCTCTAATCCTGGTAATGTGTCTATTACTTGTGGATTAACTGGCTCTATATTGTTTTTTGGTATTTCTTCTATTTTATCTTCTGGTAATGGATTCTTTCTAGGTCTTCCTCTTTTTCCTTTTGGCTTAGGTGACTCAACTACTACTGGATTTTTTCTAGGTCTTCCTCTTCCACGTTTTGGTTCTTGCTTAATTTCTGGGCTATTGCTAATTGCTTCCATTTGTAGTTGTGATGGCTCTATTATTGGTGATGAAGGTAACTGTATATCTTCTAGTCCTGGTAATATTGTTTCTGTATTTGTTTTTTGAGGATTATTTTTAGGTAATTCTATATCATCAAAATCTAGTAATCCTGGTAGTGTTGCTTCATCTCCTGTTTTTTGAATATTGTTTTCAGGTAATTCTATATCATCAAAGTCTAGTAGTCCTGGTAGTACGCCTTCTGTATTTTGATTATTTATTTTAGTTTGTTCTATCTCATTAAATTCTAATTCTTGCCTATTTTGATTCATTTGTACTTGTTCTCTTCTATCTATTCCCATTCTTCTGTCTTCAATCATTCTTCTATCTACTGATGTTCTTTTTTCTTGCCCAACTATTTGTTCTAATTCATCATCAGTGTATATTTTTCTTTCATTTCTAATGTTCATACTATTTGGAATTACTACATTTCCTGTCATTCTTTGCTCCCTACGTTTGTTGTCTAATAAATCAATTCCACTTGTTGTTTGATTTAAATTTGTTTGACTAGGTCTTCCGAGCATTTCTTATTGCTTCTCTTCTTTCTCTTTCTATTTTTTCTTTTACTTTTCTATCTTGCTCAATTTGCTCTATTTTTCTTTGTTCTTGAATTTTATCTTTTTGTTTCTTTTCTTCTGGTGTCTCTTCAGCATATGTTACTAATTCTTGATATTTTGGACATTCTGCTTCTAATACTGCTCTTACATTTATAGGTAAACATTTTATGATAATCTTTAATTGTTTGTCTGTATATTGTGCAGCTATATTATTAAAACTATCTGTATACCTATCTTCATTTTTTCCTAATTTTTTATAATGTATTAATATATTTTGAACTTCTTGTTCTGATACATCATCTACTATTGAGCTCATTGAATTTGATGCCATTTCAATTTTATAGTATTCTTCCGCTTCTTGCTGTGTACGTGGATTTTGTATCAAGTCACATACATTATCAATTCTTCTATCAGAACCAACTAATGCATTATATATTTGATATTCGAACATTTTTGCTAATACAAAACTTGATTTTGTTCTTCTATCTGTGCATATTACTATTATGTCTATCTTATGATTTTGTGCATTTTTTGCTTCATATGAAATTTCTTGTAATCTCTCAATAATAAATTTATCAATTATATCATAATTATTATTTGAAAAAGGCTCTAAGTCTTCACTTACAACTATTCTATCATATGTTTTATCTTTTTGTATTTCTCTTATAATTGCATTAAAGTAAAATACATTTTTAAATGAAACTGTTTCGCCATATTTATTTTTATAACTATCAACAATTTTATTTGAAACATTTTCGTTACTTACTGCAAACAGAATTTTCATTTGTTAACCCCCAACCTTTATTGAATGCTTTTTATAAAACCCATCCTCTTGTTACTATTGTAAATACTAATGGTAATACTTGTGCAATTACTAAAATTGTAACAAAAGCAATAATTAAATTAAATCCTCTATCTCTAATATCTAATCTTCTAATTCCAATTATATATTGGTATATTGCTCCAACAGCTATTCCTATAAAACATAATGGTATACTATAAATTCTTACTGTGTCTAATACCATTGCAGTTATTCCATATGCTTTTGAACCATATTTTTCTGAGTATTGTTCTATTTTTCCTGATGTTTGTTCTTTTATTTTATAGAAATCACTTGCATTTTTTGATTCTAATATTTCATTATTTTCATTTACATTTTCTGATGCATAAATTGGACTAATTACTATTAGCATTAATGTAAGAAAAATAACTGCTATTGATAGTATTTTTTTCATTTTTTTGTCCTCCTACTTTCCCCTTTTTTGCCTAATTTTATACATATATTATAATACAATAAATAATAAAAAATAGCAACTAATTTTTGATAAAACTTTTTTAGAGGATACTTAGCTTTTTAAGTATCCTCTAATCTTTATAATCTATTGTAAAGATATGTCATCCATTTAAAAACTGCATTTGCCCAATTTTTATCACTTGCATATCTAGTATTCACTCCTGTTAATGTTGGAGTAGTATAATACATTCCTGTTGCTACTTGTCCATCATATATTTCTGTACCTTTATTATTTAAGTAGTTTTTTACTAGAACTCTTGCTACTAGGTCTATTCCTTCTGCATATGTATCAAATGAGAATGAACCTCCATATGGGTTGCTATCATATGCTCCATATCCAAATAAATTCTTTTTATCATCTGCTATCTTTGAAGTTCCCCAACCTCCTTCATGAATTGCCATTGATGCTAAATATATTCCATTTATTCCATATTGTTTTTCTGCATAATAGAAAAATTCTGCATTATTTTCTATTACTTTTTTTGTATCTCCACTATTTCCTGATAATACTTTCTTGAATTGTTCTAATGTGAATCCGCTTGGTTTAGTTAAATCCATATTAAAATCTAAACTTGCAAGTAATTCTTCTTTTGAATATCCTACTCCATCTGTAAAATTTTGATTTCCACCATTTGGGTTTATATTTGTAAAGCATTTGCTATCTGCGTACCCTATAAATGTAGAAAATTGTATCTTAAACCAATTGCTGTTTACTACTTCCATTATTGTAGCTTTTTCATTTTTTCCCATTGTGCATAATTCATTTGACTTCCTACTTGCTGCCTCTCTTATTTTCACATATTCAGGTGTTGCATATATTGAATCTCCTACTTTTGGTGTATAATTATTTATTCCCTCTCCTACACCAATTTGAACTATTTTATTTATTGCTTCTGCTGTTACTTCTCCTTGAATTCTTTCTTCTTCTATAAATTCTTTTCCAGAAGATGTTTTTATTATTACTACTGACTGTTTGCCATCTGTTCCTTCTTGCAATACTTGTATTGTACCTGTTGGTAAATCTGGATTTTCTATGTACTCTGTTGTATAATCTAAATCAACTTCATCAATATTTAAAGTTTTTGTATATGTTGATTTTGTATTCTCTTCTAGTATCTTTTCTATTTCTATTTTGTTTTTGTTTTCTTCCATTGCAATCTTTTCATTTACTTTAACTTCTTGTTTTGTATTTTCTTCTTCTGCAATATTTTCTATAGCTTGTACTTTTTTAAAGGATTTGAAACATAGAAATGACAGTATACTTAATATTATTATAACTATTGAATATACAAGTATTCTTTGTTTTACTATTTGTTCTCTTGTTTTTATAACATACTTTATTTTTCTCATATTTTACTCCTATGATTATTTTAATCTTAGCTACTTTTTTTGTCAATTGAAGTTTTTGGATTTATTTATTTATAAATATTGATTATACTTTAAAATTATTATATATTTATAGTTGATTTTACTTAGGAGGAATTTTTATGTTTCAAGATAGACAAATAGTTACAATAATAAAAATTTTTATTATTATTTTTATTATTCTAGTTTCAATTTTAGTTTTAAATACTTTGAAAAATCGTAAGTTAAATCAAAAAGTTCAAAAAAAAGAACCTGTTCTTTCTTTGGTTACAGATAATAATATTTTTAAAGTAGATTCTGTTTTTTTGTATTCTTCTGCAAATGCTATGAATAATCAAGAAATGCAAAAGGATTATTGGGATTTGAATTTATATCAATATAATGATATTTCAATCAGTATTGATAACCATGTTTCAATAAATGATATTACTCAAAAGAATACTGTTAAAGAAATTTTTATAGATAATATTAATTATCCTGTCTTACCAGACAAAGGAAAACCTACTTTATATTACAAAAAAGCAGATTTCTTTGGTATTGGTATTATAGATATAGAAAAATTAGTTTCTAATAGATTAAATTTTAATGTCATTTCTTCTAATAATTCTGATGTTAGTGAACCATCTTTTTATTCTGATTGTTCTAATCCAATTTTGCTCTCATCAATTAATGAAGAAATTGTTCCTAATTTTATTAGAAGAAATACTAATTCTGCTGTAACTTTTGATGGAAGCTTATTACTTGATGCACAAGTATTATTAAGTAATATTGAGTATTCTATTTCATTTTCTATACATATTATAAATAATTTAGATGAAGAATATATTTGTAATTTGACTATTCCTATAAAATTAAGAGATGAAAGTGAGTTTAATACTTTACATGATGGTTTTTATCAAACTACTTTAAAAGATTTTGATGGTAATAAGTTTTATAAATTAGAAAATAAGTGAGGATTTTATGAATAAAAATGTTGATTTAAAAGATTATATGGAAAAACATTATTTTAAAAGAAAAGATTTTTTAACATTAAAAGAAATGCTATATTTCGTTGGAAATGAATATGCTAATAAAACTGCTTTTGTTTTGAAAGATAATTCTGGTTATCCTTATAATGTTTCTTATTTTAATTTTGTTAGAGATGTTGAAGCAATTGGGATTTCTCTTATAAATAATGGTTTTTCTAATAAGAAAATTGCTATTATTGGTAAAAACAGTTACAAGTGGGCTGTTACTTATTTAGCTGCATGTATTGTTGGCGTTGTTGTTCCTATTGATAAAGAATTACAAGCTCATGATGTAATTAATTTTCTAAATATTTCTGAAGCTAGTGTCATTTTAGGTGATAATACTAATTTAGTTAATATATATGAAAATAAGTCTGAAATTAATCATAAAATCAATTTTATTAATTTTGATTTAAAAACAAATACTGATTCTTTTTTCGGTTTTGATGCTTTTAGAAATTCTGGATTATATAATCTAGATAATGATATAAATCCTTTTCAAAAAATTGAGATAAATCCTGACGATATGCACTTTTTGCTTTTTACTTCTGGTACTACTGGTAATTCAAAAGGTGTTTGTTTGTCTCATAAAAATATTTGTTCAAATATTTTTTCTGTTGGTAGTATTGTAAAAGTTGATACTTCTACTTCTATTTTATCAATACTTCCTATTCATCATACTTATGAATGTACTTTGGGATTTTTACTTGTAGTTTCTAGTGGTGGTTCTATTGCTTTTTGCGATGGATTACGCTATATCTCAAAGAATTTTGAGGAGTATAAACCTAATATAATTTTGAGTGTTCCTCTTCTTTTGGAAAAGATTCATGATAAAATAATGAAAGCTTTAAAAGAATCTTTACCTGAAAAGTATTTTAATACAGAAAAACATATTATGGATTCTGTTCCATTTTTCATGAGACCTATCATTAAGAAAAAAATTATAAAATCTCTTGGTGGAAATTTAAAAAAGATTATTGTTGGTGCTTCTGCAATTGATGCTGATTTATTAGTTTCCTTTGAGAAGTTTGGTATATTAGTACTTTCTGGTTATGGACTTACTGAATGTTCTCCTTTGGTAAGTGGCAATAATGATTTTGCTCATAATTTTAAGTCTGCTGGTTTTCCTATTCCTAATGTTGAATTTATTATTGATTCTCCTAATGAAGATGGTGTTGGTGAAATTTTGGTAAAAGGTCCTAATGTTATGCTTGGTTATTATAAAAATGAACAGGCTTCAAAAGATACTTTTAAAAATGGATATTTGAAAACTGGTGATTTGGGAATGATTGATGAGAAAGGTTGGCTTTATATAACTGGTCGTTGCAAAAGTGTTATTATTACTAAGAATGGTGAGAATGTTTATCCAGAAGAACTTGAAGAAATGCTTAATAAAAATGAGGCTATCTCTGAATCTTTAGTTACAGGTGATTTCGATTCTAAGTCAAAAGATACTGTTGTAAAAGCTCAGATTATTCCTAATCTTGATTTTATTAAATCTAAAATTAAGAAACCTACAAAAGAAGATATTTCTAATTTGATTAATTCTGCTATTAAAACTGTTAATTCAAAACTTCCTAATTTTAAGCATATTAAGAATTTTACTATTAGAAATAAGGATTTTGAGAAAACTACTACTCAAAAGATTAAGAGATTTGGAGATAATTTAAAATCTGATAAAAAAAATTAATTTAATACAGTGTAAAAAAATATATATGTATTTCGTAGACGTTGTGGGGACCGTTCAAAAATTCTCAAAAGTTTACCAAACTTTTGTAAGAATTTTTAGAATGGGGACGCAAGAAATACATATATATTTTTTTACACCATTATTTATCTTAATTTTTTTCTAATCTTTTTATATTCTTATTGTTGCTCCTATAATTCCAGCATTATTTTTTAGTTTTGCTAATTCTATTTTTGGCATAGAATCACTATTAAATCTACTTGTTTCATCATTTAATTTTTCTAATAATTTATAATATACTGGATTATTTTCGTAATATGAAAAACTTCCTCCAAGTACTAATATCTCTGGCTCAAATATATCTATTAAGTTACATATTCCCACAGACAAATCACTTATAAATTGCTCAACAACTTCCTTTATTTTTTCATTATTTAAATCTAGTAATTCCTCCCTTAGATATTGGCCTGAAAAATCATTGTCTATATCTAAACTTTCTGCCACTTTATTTTTCAAGGCTCTTATTGAGGCATATGTTTCAAAGCATCCTTTTTTTCCACATGAGCATTGTCTTCCGCCCTTATTTATAACCATATGCCCAAATTCAAATCCCGAAAATCTTTTTGGTTGTAACATTTCTCCATTAAAAAATGCTGCTCCACCTATTCCTGTTCCTAAACACAAAAATACACAATCATCATATTTTTGCATTGCACCATAATGTTTTTCAGCTAACGCTGCACATTTAGAATCATTTTTTAACTGCATGGGCAAATTTATATATTTTTGCAGTTCTGATATTAAATCAAAATCCGTTAATCCCAAGTTTGACGCCTGTTTTATAATGTTATTACTTATTGTTCCAGGTGACGCAATTCCTATAAACTCAATATCATTTAAATCTGTTTCTGATTCATCTATAACTTTATTTACTAATTCTATTATTATATTTATAATATTTTCCTTTATATTACTTCTATCTTGTCTTGTTAAATTTCTTTCTTTCATATTCAATATTCTTCCGATTATTTATTAGTCCTACTCCAACATGGCTTCCTCCGATATCAATTCCAATTCTCATATTTCAATCCTTTCTAAAAAAGGAATGTACATATTTCTATTCTCTTCCTTTTATGTTTATTATTTTACAATTGTTAAAGCTTGTATGTATATTTGTATTGATGGCATTACTACTATTATAACAAAAAATATTATTATAATTGCAATTAGTATATTAACTATTTTTGAGATTTTTTTATTAATTTTTTGAATTTCATTTTCTATATTTGTTTCTTCTGAATCTTTCATTTCCAATTCATCTATTTCATACAATATTTTTCCTAAAATAGGTATTTTATATCTTAGTACTTTCCAATTCTTTTTTCCATTTTCTGTTTTAAAATATATTATTAATCCTATTATAGCTACTATTATGCCAATTATTACTATCTCTAAAATTCCTGATATGTCATTTATTTTCCTAGTTATCCAAGGTAATTCTAATTCATTATTCATCTGATTGAATAAGCTTTGAATTGTTGGTATTATTGATATTGTTCCTAATATAAATAATACAAGTATTCCTATTATCTGATTTATTCCTGGTCTTACTTGTCTCTTTATTTTTTGTTCAATTTCTTCTTCATCTTCTTTTTTCTGTAAAACGAATTGAAATGCTGGCTCAATATTAATTGGAGTTAAACCATTTTCCTTTAATTTGTTATATAATTCTTGTTTGCTTTCAGCTTTTACTGTATTTTTTACTATTAATCCTGTTTTGCTATCTACTGCTTTGTATTGAAAAGTTGACATTATTCTTCCTCCTCAATTTCTTTTATATTTTTATTATCACTTGTCTCTATATATTTATTATATACTTTTTCTATTTTTTCTTTTATTTCTTTTGGTAATACATCTATTTTTTGTTTTCTATTGTATGTTTGGTTATATTCATTTTCCCAAGTTTTATCATATAATAATAATGTTCCTTTTTCTGATTTTAAGAAAAGTTCTCCATATTCATCTTTAATTTCTTCACATTTTGAAATCCAAATATAGATTTTATAATCCCAATTATACAAAACATCATATTCTTTTGATTTATTATTTATATTAAATGTCATTTGTGTAATTTCTGGATTATATGCAAAAGTAGGATATATGCCTTCTTGTATAGAATACCATTCTTTATCATCTTTTGTTGTTTTTACCCAATATCCTTTATCTTTATCTGTCCATATAAATTTTATTGGTATATAGTCTTTTTCTACTTCTGGTTCATTGTAACTATATTTTTTTATTTCTCCTTTTTGTTCTGAATTTCCCTCTACTTCTTCTTTTTCTTCATTTTGCACATTCTGGTTTATTTGATTTATTTCCTCATTAATTTTTGCTGTTTGATAGCTAATTGTAGCTAGTTTTATAAAAATTGCACTTACTACCAAAACAAATACAAGCATTATAAATATTGCTGTCAATATGTCTTTAGTTTTAAATGATTTATCATTTTTTTCAGTCATATCCTTCTCCTATATTTTTATAAATTCTATTCCACTTATTATCATAGCTATTATGTTTGATATACATAAATACATTCCTATTGGAATATCTAGTTTTCCGCTATTTTCAGCCAATATATCACTATTATCTATTTTTTGATTATGTTTTTTTATTAGTGTTCCTACTGTTAATGAAATCATTGTTAATATTGCTGTTATCAAAAATACTTCTGATATAACAAACATATTCATATATATACATATCATCATTATTTCTAATAAATATGAATATTTGAAATATCTGTATTTGGTCGTTATAGCTGATAAAATGCATACTACTATTAAATATATAACATATCTATATATACTAAACAATTCTACATTTTTTATTATATATAAATATATAATATATACTCCACCTATTACGCATCCAGAAAAAATTACTGGTTTGCATATTTTCTTATTTGTTTTATCTATTTGTGCTATTATTACTAAAGTAGAAACAAATGTCATTAAGTATATATATTGTATTATTGTTAATACTGATATACTTGCAAATGAAAAATGTAGTGAATTAAATATTCCTATTGATGCAAGCCCTGCCAAAATATTTATTTTCCAATTATTTGAAAAAATTTTTTCTTTTTTATTTTTTGATGTTATTTTATAAATTGCCATATTTGAAAAGTTTCCAAAAATTATTCCTATTATAAATACAAATATATATATAATTAGTTTCATATTTTCTCCTTAGTAAAATTCTCAATTTTAATAAAAGCATATACATATTTTTCATGCATATGCTTTTGTTTTATTCATTAATATTATTTTCCACAGTTGTATTATTGCTTATGTTTTCTGATGAAGTTTTATTTGAAGTGGTTAAAACCCCATCTGGTCCAACTACCATATAAATTGCAACTCCTGCTAGTATTAATAGTACAATAACTGTAAGGGCTAATGCTACTAATGTCATACCTTTTTCACTTTTCATAATTTTTCTCCTTATTTTTTTGAATCATTTTTTTGTGTTAACATCAAACTTCCACTGCTTGCTGATGATGTTGTTATATCTTCTTGTAAAGCTTGTGGCTGATTTGTAGTATTATTTGTGTTTGTTGTATTTGTTGTATTACTTGTGTTGCTTGTATTATTAGTTACATTATTTGTTGTATTATTTGTGCTATTTCCAGAAGTAGTATTATTAGTTGTATTTGTTCTATTATTTACTTGATAGTATGCATTCCCTTCACTATCGTATCTTACATCTATGATAGGTGCTTCATCAAATGGACTTGATTGCCCTTGTTTAAATTCTCCTGATGCTTTTAATGAGCTTAATGTACTTTCATCAACACTATACATTGATGATAATACTAATGTTTCTTTATCTTCTTCGTATTCTTCTTTTTCCTTTAATATATTTTGTTCTTCTTTACTTATTTCATAAATTGCCGCTTGTGGCTGATTAGCATCACCTTTTATATAATCAAAAAATACTAATACTGTAATTAGTCCTATTGATGCTACTAAAACTGTCATAGCTAGAATTTCTCTAATGATTGTTTTCATATTTTCATCTCCTTATTTTTAAGTATGAGTTTATTTATTTTCAATTGTTTCTCTATTTTCTACTTTTAATAAAGTATCTTTTGAAACTGCTATATTAGATTTATAAAATTCTGCAACTAACATTAATTTTTTTTGTTTTTTGTTTACAACATTTTCTGATGTAGCATCGTTTTCAGAAATTGTGGCAACTTCTCTATATTCTGAATACATTTTTAAGTTTTCTGGTATGAATTTTAATTTATCATCATTACTTATAGTTTCTAAAAAGTTTGTTATTCCAGAATATGAACCAACTACTTGAAATTTAAAATCACACATTACATAATCTTTTTTTTCTGTTTCTTTATTTATTGAAACTTCCATGTCTCCTAAATTAACTTTATTTTCTGTTGCATGATTTCCAAGTGTTATTTGTAAAAATTCTAAGTCATAATCTTCACTTGATAAAGCTATTTGTCTTTCTTCTTCTGTTTTTGTTTCTGAAATCATTTCATATCTATTTGATACTTCTTCATGCTCTGATATAGATTTTTTTAGTGCAGATTCTTCTGCTACATAGTCTGTTACTTTTATTCTTGCTAGTTCATTTAGTTTTCGAGTTATTTCAGTATTTTTTTGTTCAATTTCAGAATAGCTATATATCTTAAATAGTCCATTCATTCCATTTGTAATACTTAGTATACTTACTATTATTAATATTACTAATACAGCTGTAAGGATTATTTTTCTCATATTAAATCTCCTTCTATTGTTACTAAAATGTAATCTTGGTTAGCTTCTTCATCATGATATCTAATTCCTGTACTTCCAGAAACGTTTGTTAATATATTATTTACTTTTAATATTGCTTGGAAGTATCCTAACTGTTGATATTTTAATGCTTTTGCTTGAATTACAAAATGTCTATCCTCAGTATTTTCTATGCTTACTAATTTTACTTCTGTTGGTATTGTTGTTGATAACTTTGTTAAGAAGTTTGGTATTTCTGTTTCTCTAAAAGTTGATTCTTCATTTGATATATTCTCATTATTTAATCTTGATATTATTAATTTATATTCTGATGATAATTCTTCAATTGAATTTCTATTTTTACTCATAGCACTTATTGATTTATTTGTTTGTTCAATTTTAAGTTGTGTTTCCATCATTTTTGTATTCATATCATTCATTAAGTTTTTTCCAATTGCTCCATAAATCATCATAAATATTATACAAAGTAGACTTAATCTTATTGTAAGTTTTTCAAATGCATCAAGTTTTTCTTTTGATGATTCTTTTAAACTTTTTATTTTTCCTTGATTTCCTTGTATGTCAATTCCTGAATTTAACATTCCTCTATTTTCAAAGTTTAACTCATTTGCTACTCCTACTCCTAAGCCACTTAAAGCCATTGAAATAGCACTATTTACTTCTATGTAATCCTTAATTCCTATTTTTAATGATTGGGAATCTATAAAACTTGGTTTTAATATTTCGCATTCTATTTCATTTAGTCTATCTTGGAAATACATATCCACATTATTTATTACTATTCCTGTTCCTGAAAAATATATTTTCTTTATTGGTTTTCTAAATCTTGAAAGTTTTTCTTTTATTTCATTTAGCATGTCAAATAATACTGGAACTATAATTTCTATGTATTCATTTCCTTCTTGCAACGAATCCATTTCTTGTGAAGTTATTGTTGTATTCTTTAATAGTTCATATGCTTTTGTTTCTGAATTTTCTACTTTAATAATTTTTTGTAATGCTTGTTTTATACTTGTTGGTATTTTATCTATTTCTGAAACTTGTCCATCTTCTATAAATGTTAATGTTGTTTCTTCTTCCATATTTACTATTAATTCATTTTGATTGCTATTTTTCTTTATTAAATTTTCTATGCTTACTGGTAATGGTTGTATGTTAGTTAAATCGTATTTTGAAAATAATTCTCTTTTGCCGTCTAGTTCTTCTTTGGTAACAGAAACATTTATTGCTTTCATTTTATCTGGATTTTCTTTATTTAAAGCAAATATGTATCTTCTCTCCATTGATTCTTTGTCTATTCCTTTTTCACCACAAAGCATTTCAAATTCTATTTCCATAGATTTTTTTATTGCTGGTTTGTTTAATAGTGAAAAAATTTCAAAATAATCATATTGTTCTTTTGAAAGGTTTATTGATATTGGCAATTTTGTACTGTTTGTTTCTTCAACTATTTGGTTTATGGCCTTTTCTAGGTTTTCATAAAATTTTGTTCCAAATGCTTCAATTTTTATGTTGTCTTTGTCTCTTAGTACCTTTGCATATTTGATTAAATTTTCTTCAATATATATTCCTAAACAGCTTTGCATTTCATTCTCCTTTATGTGCTATTTAAAATTATTCTTTTTTTATCATTTATACCTATATTTTCGCTCATTTCTACATTAAAAGTCAATATTTTTAATACACTTGTTATTTAAAAGTAATCGTAATGTAATAATCTGTTTTTTGGTATATTTTCTGTTTTTTAGTAAAAAATATTATCATTAATAATTTTTTTAGGAGGTTATTTATGCAATCTGTTGATACAAATAAAGATTATCAAAAATATGTTGATAAAAAATCCCCAAATTCTCCAATTTTCAAGAATTGTTTTAATGCTTTTTGGGTTGGTGGTCTTATATGTGTAATTGGTCAAGTTATTTATGATTATTTTATTTTTAGGGGATTGTCTCAGGAACTTTGTGGTACAATAGTTTCTATTTCTTTGATTTTTCTTAGTGCTTTACTTACTTCCATTAATATTTTTAATAGAATTGGTAAATTTGCTGGTGCTGGTACTCTTATTCCCATAACTGGTTTTGCTAACTCTATTATTTCCCCATCTATTGAATATAAGTCAGAGGGTTATGTTATGGGTGTTGGTGCTAAGATGTTTACTGTTGCTGGTCCTGTTTTGGTTTATGGTATTTGTACTTCTGTTTTAGTTGGATTAGTTTATCTATTGTTTAATACACAAGCTATTATGTTAGTTTAATATAATAATTTTTTATTGTGTTATCAAAATATTACATTAGTATAAAAAATGATGATAGTATTTTTACACCTTGTAGGTCGCAATCTTCTGTTTCCAAAGTATTAGGAAGATTGCTCCCAATCGCATTCGTTCACAAGTTCACTCATTTGGTCGCTTCGCGGTGATAAAAAATACTATCATAATTTTTTATACAAACATAGTATTTTATTTTTATATTTTAGAAAGGATTTTTGTTATGAAAAAAATTGGAACTCAAACTTACAAATTGGACAATCCTGCTACTATTTTAGAAACTGCTAGTATTGTTGGTAAAAAAGAAGCAGATGGTCCTTTAGCTAAATATTTTGATGTTTGTTTAGAAGATGAGTTTTATGGTGAGAAAACTTGGGAAAAAGCTGAATCTAAGCTTATAAAAACTTCTATTGAAACTGTTTTGAAAAAGTCACGGTTTATCTGTTACTGATATTGATGTACTTTTCGCTGGTGATTTACTTAATCAATGTATTTCTACTAGTTTTGGTATAAGAGATTTTGAAATACCTTTTTTTGGTGTTTTTGGTGCATGTTCAACTTTCGTTGAAGGATTACTTTTAAGTTCTATATTTATTGATAGTGGTGCTGGTAATTATGCAATTGCTTCTACATCTAGTCATTTCTGTAGTGCTGAAAAGCAATTTAGATTTCCTTTAGAACTTGGAAATCAACGTCCCCCTACTTCACAATGGACTGTTACTGGTAGTGCCTCTGCTGTTGTCGCTAAGTCTGGTATGGG
This sequence comes from uncultured Clostridium sp., assembly GCA_947382445.1. The sequence continues at coordinate 22,251 of CANCZH010000012.1, forward strand.
ACCATATATCACTCATATAACTCCTGGTAAGATTATAGATAAGGGAATCAAAGATGCTAATAATATGGGAAGTGCTATGGCTCCAGCCGCAATCTCCACTATTCTCACTCATTTAAAAGATACTGGTAGAGCTCCTACTTATTATGATGCTATTATTACTGGTGATTTAGGACATGTGGGTAAAGAAATTGTTTTAGAGCTTTGCAAAGCTGAGGGATATCAACTTAATTCTGTTTACGATGATTGTGGGGTTTTAATGTTTGATAAAGAAAAACAGGATACTCATTCTGGTGGTTCTGGTTGTGCTTGTTGTGGTACTGTTTTTTCTGGTTATTTCTTTAAACAATTAAAAGAGAAAAAAATCAAAAGATTACTTTTAGTTGCAACTGGTGCTTTAATGAATGCAACTTCAAGTCAACAAGGTGAGTCTATTCCTGGTATTGCTCATGCAGTTAGTATAGAGTTGTAAGGAGGTGTTTTTATGGGAGAATTTTTAGCTAGCTTAGATTATATGATGTTCTTAAAGGCTTTTGTTGTTGGTGGTATTTTATGCGTTATTGCTCAGGTTTTAATTGATAAAACTAAACTTACGCCTGCTAGAATTTTAGTTTTATATGTTACTCTTGGTACTATTATTGGTGGACTTGGCTTTTATAAATATCTTGTTGATTTTGCTGGTTGTGGTGCTACGGTTCCTCTTACTGGTTTTGGTTATAATTTGTCAAAAGGTGTTATTGAAGAAGTTACTAAGAGTGGATTTTTAGGTGCTTTTATTGGTGGTGTTAAAGCATCTGCTGGTGGTATAACTGCTGCTATTGTTTTTGGTTATATTGCTTCTCTTATTGCTAAACCTAAAATGAAAAAGCAATAATGTTTACATTATGTAAATTTTATGTTATAATATTTTAGCTTTAAAGATTATCTAAGGAGGTTGGTATCATGATGAAAATGTTTTTTGGTACCGAGCGGCTTGTATGTAAACCGCTAGTAAATAGCTCTGTTGAGCGCTTTCGTCAAATTGTAGTAGAAGATGAACTGGTTCGTAAATTCTTTCCTATCAAAGATGTTAATGAATTTATGAACGGTTTAAAAACTTCTGAGTGCTTTCCTTGTGCAGTATTTAGACTTTCTCCTGGCAGGACCATTGATTCCAATGTACCATTAGTTGGATATATAAATGGTTACATCTATTCCACGGGTGAACTGTTGGTTGAGTTTTTTATTGCAGAGAAATATCGTGGGCAAGGTTATGCATCAGAACTTCTACGTTCGTATTTGTTGCAGTGTAGGAAGATAGGTTTTCATTCCTTTAGATTTGAAGTCGAGGATGATAATTCTATATGCAAGAAATTTATGAGCTCTTTCGGTACATGCAGGTGCGAGGAAGAAGATTTTACGGATGATGCACGGAAATTTTGCGTTTACAAAATTACTTATTAGTAAGACCTCAAGCACAAAGCAAAAGCCATCGGTTTCACAATACCGATGGCTTTTGCATTTTTATAATTATTTTATAACTATATTATATATTTTTCCTTTTACATATATTTTCTTTACAACATTTTTTCTTTCTATTAAGTTTAAAATTGTTTCATTTGATTCAACTACTTTATCAATGTCTTCTTGACTTATGTCTTTTGGAACTTTTACAGTTGTTTTTACTTTTCCATTTATTTGTACTGGAACTTCTATTTCTTCATCAATTGTCTTTGATTCGTCATAGCTTGGCCATGGAGTTTGTGAAATTTCTTTTTCTTCTCCAATTCTGCTCCATATCTCTTCTGTCATATGTGGTGCAAATGGATTTAATAATTGTAAAAATGTTTTATATTCTGCTTTATTTATTCTTTTATTTTTTGTAAATTCATTTACCATTGTCATAAATGTTGATACTGATGTATTAAATTTCATTTCTTCAATGTCATTTGATATTTTCTTTATTGCTTTGTGCATCATTGTTTCATATTCTTTTGAATATTCTTCTCCATCTATTACTATTTCTTGCATTCCCCATACTTTGTCTAAGAATTTGCTGCATCCACGTATACTATCCATTGACCATGGTGCTGTTTGGTCAAATGGTCCCATAAACATTTCATACACTCTAAAGCTGTCTGCTCCAAAATCTCTTACTATATCATCAGGATTTACAACATTTCCCTTTGATTTAGACATCTTTTCTCCATTGCTTCCTAAAATCATACCATGTGATGTACGTTTTTGATATGGTTCTTTAGTTGGAACTTTTCCAATATCATATAAGAATTTATGCCAGAATCTTGAATATAGTAAGTGTAATGTTGTGTGTTCCATTCCTCCATTATACCAATCAACTGGTGACCAATATTCTAGTGCTTCTTTTGATGCAAATTCTTTATCATTATGTGGATCCATATAACGTAAATAATACCAAGATGATCCTGCCCATTGTGGCATTGTATCTGTTTCACGTTTTGCGTCTTTTCCACAATGTGGACATTTTGTTTTTATCCATTCTGTTTGTTTTGCTAGTGGTGATTCCCCATTTTCTCCTGGTTCATAATCTTGTACTTCTGGTAATTTTAGTGGTAATTCTTCTTCTGGTACTGGTACCCATCCACATTCTTCACAATATATCATTGGTATTGGCTCTCCCCAATATCTTTGGCGTGAGAATACCCAGTCACGTAATTTGTAATTTACTTTTCTTTCACCTAATTTATTTTCTTCTATATAGTTAATTGCTTTTTGGATTGCATCTTTAGATTCTAATCCATCTAAAAATCCTGAATTTATTGCTATACCATTTTCAACATCTGTGAAAGCTTTTTCGAAATAATTTTCATTTTGATTTTCATCTTTAGGCTTAATAACTTGTTTTATAGGTAAATTAAATTTTTTAGCAAATTCAAAATCTCTGTCATCATGTGCTGGAACTGCCATTATTGCTCCTGTTCCATATGTTATTAATACATAGTCTGATATCCAAATTGGTATTTCTTCATTTGTTAAAGGATTTATTGCTTTTAGTCCTTTAATTTCAACACCTGTTTTTTCTTTGTTTAATTCTGCTCTTTCAAATTCAGATTTCATTGCTGCTTGTTGTTTATATGCTTTTACTTCATCTAAGTTTTCTATTTTATGACTATATTTTTCAATAAATGGATGTTCTGGTGATACTACCATATATGTTGCTCCAAATATTGTGTCTGGTCTTGTTGTATATATTAATAGAGTATCATCTGTATCTTTTATTTTAAAGTTAACTTCTGCCCCTTCGCTTCTTCCTATCCAATTTGTTTGTTGTGCTTTTATTTTATCTAGGAAATTTATATCATCTAAATCATCTATTAATCTTTGTGCGTATTCTGTAATTTTTAGCATCCATTGTGATTTTTCTTTTTGTACTACTGGGCTTCCACATCTTTCGCACACACCGTTTACAACTTCTTCATTTGCTAGTCCTACTTTGCATCCTGTGCAGAAGTTTATTGGCATTGTTGCTTTATATGCTAATCCTTTTTTAAATAATTGTATAAATATCCATTGTGTCCATTTATAATATTCTGGGTCTGTTGTATTTATTTCTCTTGACCAATCGAATGAAAATCCTAATGATTTTAATTCTTGTCTAAAATGATTTATATTATTTTCTGTTGTTATTTTTGGGTGCACATGATTTTTGATAGCATAATTTTCTGCTGGTAATCCAAATGCATCAAAACCAATTGGAAATAAAACATTATACCCCTGCATTCTTTTCTTTCTTGCAATTATATCTAATGCTGTATAACTACGTGGATGTCCAACATGGAGTCCTTGTCCTGATGGGTATGGAAATTCTATTAGTCCAAACCATTTTGGTAATGTGTAATCATTTTTTGCATAAAATCTTCCATCCTCTTCCCATTTTTTTTGCCATTTTTCTTCTACTTCTTTAAAATTATATGCCATGTTTTTATCCTCCCTTTTTTCTTAGTTTTCAGCAATGTATGTATTATATAACATGTTTTTTGCTTTTTCAATATTTATAAATGTATTTATTATTTTATAAAGTAAAAAAGCTATGGAAGTCCATAGCTCTTTTTTCAGTTAAATCATTTTCGGAACATCATAACATAATGGCTTTTTCTAGGTTACTTACCTTTTTTATCCAAGCTGATGACTTCTGTGCCAGAGTTTCTTGCTTCCTCTATCATTGCTCTGATTTCCCTTCTTTTTTCGCCACTCATTCTCTTTACATCTTCCTCAAAAACAATAAGTTTTTTGAGGTGCATTTGGCAGAGTTTCAGTTCTTCAATCTGGTTTAAATTCTGGGGAAATCCCATCACAACAACAGTTTCATCTTTCTTTGCCATTTTTCTTATTGCCGCAGTCGCAATATTTATCAGCACAAAATCGTATATTTCTTCTCTCGATTCTCTGCATCGCTCAATCCACTCCTGATAAATTGTGTGATTGTCAATCTGCTTCTGCAATAAGTCCTCTATTTCTACTATTCTCCTCAATGCATTTAACCGTGCGCTTATTTCTGCGCTAGGTTTACCAATTATAGAAATAATTTTTCTCATGGTTTTACCTCTCTTTCTTATTAAAAGCCTATTTGTTGTATAATTACTATTTTACAACTTTTTCTATATTATGTAAAGTGTCTGACTTAAAAAAGAAGAATGACTTTTGTGTCATTCTTCTACGTCATCACTAGAAATTATTTTATGTATTTACTTAAATTTTTGTATCTAATATAAACTACTATTCCTATTATCGCTACTATTACCATTAATATTATTATTGTTCTAATACCTGTGTATGGTATTTTATTTGGTGCTGTTGTTGGGTCTTTTGTTTGATTTTGCTTTTGTGAATTATTATTGCTATTATTATCTTTATTATTTGAATTATTTTCATCAACTTTTGTATTGTTTATATATGTTTTTACTTGAGCATCACTTGATTTTGGCATTTCTATTGGTTTTGAGATTTTTAAAGACTGATTTGAACCTTTTATAGCTACTTCTTTTATATATACATATATTGTATCATCTCTTGAAAGGTCTGCATAGTTTTTAATTTCTCTTGTATCTATTGAAAATGTAAGTTTATCTTTTGATGTTTGATTTTCCTTTATCTTTGCCCAATCTATTATATTTTTTTCATTTTGATTTGATGATATATAGTAATAATATTCATATTTGTCGTTTATGTCATATCTTTCTATATTGTTTAATGTTATATCTATTAAAGTATAGTTTTTTTCTGATTCATTAGGAAATAGATAAATTTTTATATCACTTATATTAATATTTGCTTTTTCCAAATTAGAATTTTTAGGATTTTCTTCTGGTTTTGGCTCTGGTTTCTCTTCTGATACTATTTCAACATCAAATGTTGTTGTTTTATTTTCATATGTTACTGTAATTATATTTTTTCCTAATTTTGTGTTGTTAAATCCTGAAACTTTAATTTGTTCAGATTTTAAATCTATTTTTTCTGTTGTACCATCATTATATCTTACATTTATTGAACCGCCTGTTAAGTCTAACGTCTCTTTATTTTGAATATATTTTGTTTTAGTAGGTTTTGTATTAATTGATATTTCTGTTATTGCTTTTTCTTCCACTGTTATTCTTTGTGTTGTTGTTTTTCCTTCATATTTTATTGTTACTTCTGTTTGTTCTTTTGTTAAATTACTTCCATTTTCTATTGTATAATCTGTTATTTCTTCTTCTGATTCATCTTGATATATTCCTTTAACTATCATTCCTGTTTTATCAAAATTTTGTCCTACTACATATTTTGTTTTATTTGGTGCTTTGGTAATTTTTATTTCTAATAATGCATTAGGTGTTACTGTTATTGGTTGATTTATTGTTTTATCTCCATAAGAAATTGTTACATATGTTTGATTTGCTTTTAAATTATTTCCATTTTCTATTGTATAATCTGTTACTTCTTTTGTCTCTCCATTTTTATATTTTGCTTCAATAATCATTCCTGTTTTATCAAAGCTTTGCCCCTCTTTATAGTTTGTTTTCGTTGGTGGAACTTTTATATTTAATTCTGTTACATTATTTTCTTCAACAGTTATTTGTTGATTAACACTTTTATCTTCATATGTTATTGTTACTTCTTTTTGCCCTACTTTTAAATTATTTCCATTTGTAATACTATAACTTGAATTATCTAATATTCTTGAAGTTTTATTATTATAGTTAGCTTTTACTACCATACCTGTTTTATCAAAGTTCTCTCCCTCGAAATATGTTGTTTTTGCTGGTGGTGTTGTTATTTCAATATTTTTTAAAGAGTCATCTATTATTTCTGATACTGTAAATGCTCTTAAAGTACTATCTCCATTTGGTAATGATGAATTTATTTGTGATAAATTTCCTATATCCATCCATTCACATGTATCAAAATTGTTTGTACTACCAATAAAACATTTTCCACTTTGAACTGTTACATAATCTAATGTTGGCAATTCTGATGTTTTTATTTCTTGTGCTATATTTATTCCTCTTCTTTCACCTTGCACTTCTACTGCTATTACAAAATTGTTTCCTGTTACTTCAATAGGTTTTGCAAATTCTAAAGTATGATATCCTTTATCTATTGTTTGTGTTTCACCTGATTTTAATTGCACTAATTGCATATCTTTACTTGATTTTCCTGTTCCATTTGGATTTACATAGACTTTACATTTATAAATTTCTGGTGCACGTAATGACACTTGTGTTAAATATTCTTTTCCAGATGTTTTCTTATTAAATATATTGCAAAGAATCATATTAGAACTGTTTAAAGTTATATATGCGTATGGAAAATAGTCATCATATTTATATATATTTTCATAATTTACCTTACCATCTGCTTTAATTATTCCCCAAAGTGCTTTTCCAACATTTTTATCTTCATATGATACATACATAAGTCCATTATCTCCAATCTTCATGTATGCCATATCATTTTCAATTGTATATCCATTTTCCTCTATAATTGAATTTGGTATTTCTTCTGCTGTATTCCATCCTCTTTTTATACACTGTTCTTTATTTGCTTCGAATATTGCTTCCTTTAATTCTGCTAGTCTATATTCTAATTTTTCTCCCCAAGAGTTTCTTATAATCCAAGCCCCATTTTGTGTAGGCCTAGCTTGTTCTGAAAAATTATTAATATCATAATTATCATCCCATCCAATTATTGAAACTGCATGATCATATTGGTGTGCAAATACATTATTACAGTATTTTGCTCCTGTATCATTATTATAACATGGGAATGCTGTTGTTGATGAAGAATTACCATGTATACATGCAAATACTGCACCATAATTTTGAATATGTTGTTTAATTTGATTCATTATTTCTGTTTTTTCTTCTGTATATATTTGATAATTTGGAAATTCTATTGTATCATATACTTGACTTGCAATTGTTTTATTTTGTATTGAACTTAAATTTATAGTATCTTCATTGTTTTCAAATGGCATGTCACCTTCCAGTATTGCTCCAGCACCAGTTGTTAAATATGTTTCTGCTATATAATAATTTCCACCATCTCCAACATTTCTATTGAAACCTATTGAGTTAATCTGATTATTTGCAAATATTCTACTTGTAGCATATTCCATATGTCTTTCTGAAAAATCATATATTTCTGATACATATTCTGGATTTCTATAATTACGCATTGCAAGGTTCGTTTCTAGTGATGAAATTGCTGCAAATGCCCAACATGAATTTGTTTGTTCTTGATTTCTTATTTTTGTGTTTTCTGGTATTACATTTCTTAAACTATATTTTTGTGTTAGGCTTGCTCCTACCATTTGTGCCTGATGTATTATATTTTTGTTTGTACTGCTAGAAAATGGAACATCATATATTCTAGGCATAATGACTTTTTTCTTTTCTTCATCAGATAATTTTAACCATTTCTTATAATCTTCTGAATATTCAAGTGGTTGAATTATACTTTGGCTACTAGTAGCTATTATTTTTTGAGTTGATAACATTATTATAATGAATACTAATAAAATTATTAGTACTATTTTCTTTAGTTTTTTCATCTCTTCTCCTTTTTAATGTATTTTATTTGACTTTATTATATATTTTTTATCTTTTTTTGTGAATACATGTCTACTATTTGTTATTAATTTGTAATAATGTTACTTTAAATATATATTTGCCTATAATTTTAGCAAAATAAAAAAACATCTCATTTTATAAGATGCTTTTTCTATTTTTATTATGCTTTTTTTGCTATTTCAGCTATTTCGCTAAATGCTTTGCTATCAGAAACTGCTAATTCTGCTAACATTTTTCTGTTTATTGTAACATTTGCTTTCTTTAATCCAGCAATTAATTTGCTGTATGTTAATCCATTCATTCTTGCAGCAGCATTAATTCTGATTATCCATAATTTTCTGAAATCACTCTTTTTATCTTTTCTTCCAACATAAGCATACATTCCAGATTTCATAACAGCTTGGTTAGCATTTCTAAATCTATAATGTTTTGCTCCATAATATCCTTTTGCTCTTTTTAAAATCTTTTTATGTCTTGCTCTTGTTGTTCTTGCTGATTTTACTCTTGCCATTTATTTTCACTCCTTTTTTTACTTAGATTTAATTTACTATTAATCATATGGTAATAATTTCTTTACATGTGATAAACATGTCTTATCCATTATTCCATCTTGTACTCTTGCTGTATGTTTTGTTCTTTTTGATTTGTTTGCTAATAAGTGTCTTCTATTAGCTTTTGTTCTTTTTATTTTTCCTGTTGCTGTAACTCTATATCTTTTTGAAGCTGCTCTATTTGTTTTTAATTTTGGCATAATAAATTTCTCCTTTCTATTTCTTAGCTAGTATTAAAAACATACTTTTGCCTTCTAGATGAGGTTTTTTCTCAATATTTGAAATATCTGACAATTCTTCTGCAAATTTATTAAGAATATCCTCTCCTATTTTTACATTGTTAAGTTCTCTACCTCTAAATCGTACTGTGAATTTTACTTTATTTCCAGATTCTAAAAATCCTCTAGCATTTTTGCATTTAAATCCAAAATCATGTTCCCCTATATTTGGTGTAACTCTAATTTCTTTTATTTCAACTACTTTTTGATTTTTTCTAGATTCTTTTTCTTTTTTAGCTTGTTCAAACTTATATTTTCCATAGTTCATTATTTTTGCAACTGGCATTTCTGGGTTTGGTGAAACTAGTACTAAATCTAAGTCCTTGCTTTCTGCTAAATCAATAGCTTCAGCTATATCCATTTTTCCTAGTTTTTCTCCGTTTTCTGTAATTACATTTACTGAACTAAATTTTATTTGCCTATTAATAGGTAATTCTTGTTTTATAGTAAAACACCTCCGATTTTTAGTATTTCATTTTATAAAAAAATGACTTGTTTTTAAAACAAGTCAACTCATACAAAAATAACATTATAAATATATATTATTTTGTTTAACCTTTTGCTCATTTGCTCAGGTGAGAATTGACTTCTTCTTTAAAACATAAATATCATACCATCTTTTTCTGTTTGTGTCAACACTTTTTTTGTTTTTATTTTGCTTGTGTTTTTAATTTTATTGTGTTATATTTATATAAGTTTCTAAAAAGAAACTTATGAATTTATTTTAGACTATTTCCCTTCTTTTTAGATTGGTTAATACAAAAAAGTAATTCAAATCAATTTTAAAAGGAGGTTTATATAATGGAATCTAACTATGAAGATATTACTCTTACATGTAAAGATTGTGGTGCTGAATTTGTTTTCACTGCTGGTGAACAACAATTTTATGCTGAAAAAG
>CANCZH010000013.1 GCA_947382445.1 uncultured Clostridium sp.
TTCCAAAACTAAATTCTTTTTGTGCCTCTACTAGAATTTACTTTTAAATTTAAGGTTTATAATTTTGTACACAAATAAATGTTGCAAAATATAAAAAAGTATGTTAAAATAATCAACGTTAACCTTACTCATACACATAAGTATGGGTTATATATCCAAAAGGAGGTGTAAATAATGAATAAATATGAAAGCATAATCATTATTAATCCAAGTTTAGAAGAACAAGGAATTAAAGATGTAATAACAAAATTTACAGATTTAATAAATAGTGATGGAAAAGTTGAAAACGTAGAAGAAATGGGAAGAAGAAAATTAGCTTATGAAATTCAAAAACATAAAGAAGGATATTATGTTGTATACACATTTGAAGCTAACCCAGAGTTTATTTCTGAATTAGAAAGAATTTACAGAATTACAGACAATATTATGAAATTTATTACAATAAGAAAAGATGATTAGTCATATTTAAGGAATACCTTTAATATAGAAAGGTGGAAAAATGAACAAAGTTGTATTAATGGGAAGATTAACAAGAGATCCAGAAACAAGATATACACAAACAAATAATACTCTAGTTGCATCATTCACTTTAGCTGTAAATAGAAGATTTGCAAGACAAGGTGAAGAAAGACAAGCTGATTTTATACCAGTAGTTGCATGGAGTAAAACAGGAGAATTCTGTAGTAAATACTTCAAAAAAGGTCAACAAGTTGGAGTAATCGGAAGAATTCAAACAAGAAGTTGGGATGATGATCAAGGTCAAAAACACTATGTAACAGAAGTAATTGCAGAAGAAGCATACTTTGCAGATAGTAGAAGAGAAGGAGCAGGAGAAAGTTTTGAGAATACTTTTGGAACATCAGTTTCTGAAAGTCAAGAATTCCAAGTTTCTTCTGATGATGATTTACCATTCTAAATATTTAGAAAAGATTGGGGGTTAGTAAAAATGGCAGATAAGAAAAATAGAAAAAACAATAGAAATAATAATATGGATGATGATTTCAATCCAAAGTTCAGAAAAGTTAGAAAAAAAGTTTGTGTACTTTGCAGTGACAAAAACTTTGAATTAGATTACAAAAATCCTGAACAATTAAAGAAATTCATCAATGATAAAGGTAAGATATTACCAAGAAGAGCAACAGGAGCTTGTGCTAAACATCAAAGAGAAATTACATTAGCTGTAAAAAGAGCAAGACATATTGCAATATTACCATATACACAAGATTAATGATAAAAGAAGAAACGTTCCAAATAGAACGTTTCTTTTTTGGTTTTTATATATTCAGAAAGTTATACTGGATTTCTGATTGGTTCTATAATTAATTTATTATTCTTGTAAAGTTACAGTAACTATACTTCCTTCATCAATAGAAGAACCAGCAACAATATCTTGTGAAACAACTTTACCAGTTCCCTCAATAGCAATATTTAAATTAACAGCAGAAAGAGAATTTTTAGCTTGCTGTGCACTCTTACCTTTTAAATCTGGAACTTGCTTTTGAGTTTTTGTAGCACCATTTGTATATATACAAATAACTGAACCAGTTTGAATAGATATATCAGGTTTTGGATATTGTGAGGCAACTGTAATATCTGAATTTGAAGAAGTACTAGAAACTACACTAAATCCAAGACTTTCAAGATTTTTCCTTGCTTCAGTTAAAGTTTTACCAGTTACATCTGGAATTGTAATTAATTTTTCATCATTTTTAGAAGTAACAGTAGAAGTAACACCTAAATGAGGTAATACCTTAGATAAAATCTTAGAAACAACAGGAGCACATATTGTACCACCTTGATGAGAAGAACCATGAGGCTCTTTAAGTACTAATAAAACAGCAATCTCTGGATTCTCAGTAGGAGAAATTGCAACAAATGAAGCAATATAATTATTTGTACCAAGAATCTCTGAAGTACCACTTTTTCCACCTATTGAATAACCAGCAACATCTGCATTTTTACCAGTACCATTCTTTACAACAGATTTCATCATATCTTTTATTTTATCTGAAGTAGATTTAGAGATTACTTGTCTAATTTTTACTGGAGCAATTTCAGTTTCAACACCAGTATCTGTATTAACTACTTTACTAACAATACGTGGTTGCATCAAATCTCCACCATTTACACAAGCAGAAACAGATGTGATAAGTTGAAGTGGAGTGATAGATATTCCTTGACCAAAAGACATACTTGCAAGGTCTACATTAACAAGAGAATTATAATCATGTATAATTCCATGTGCTTCACCAGGCATTCTAACACCAGTAGTTCCAAATAATCCAAAAGATTCTAGATATTTATAAAAAATTTCTTTACCTATACGTTGACCAAGCTGAATAAAAGAAGGATTACAAGACTTTTCTAATGCACCACGTAATGTTAATTTGCCATGAGCAGCTGGAGCCCAACAATCAATTTGTGTACCATCAACATAGTAATGTTTATTACAAGTAAAATCACCAGCAGTGTCAGTATTAACAATATTTTCTTCTAGACCAATAGAAGAAGTTATAATTTTAAAAGTAGAACCAGGATCATAAACATCAGTAATAGGTCTATTTCTCCACATTTTTATAAGTTCACTAGATTGTTCATCAGCAGTTAGAGAATCCCAATTTGATTTAAGTTCATCTGTATTAGGAGAAAAAGGTTCATTCAAATTATAAGTTGGATAACCAGCAACAGCTAAAATATCTCCAGTAGATGGTCTCATAACAATAACTGCACCATCTTTAGCTTTATTTTCAATAACTGCTTCCTCTAAAGATTTTTCAGCAATTTCTTGAACAGTAGTATCAATAGTTAAATAAATATCACTTCCATTTTGAGCAGGAATATATTGTTCATTATCGTCAGAAATAGCTTTTTTATTAACATTAGTAGAAGTAACTATTCTACCAGGTGTACCACTAAGCTCTTTTTCCCACTCAGCCTCAATTCCTTCTAAACCTTGATTATCATTTCCACAAAAACCAATAATATTTGAAGCTAAATTATTATATGGATATGTCCTTTTTGAATCTTCATCAATATTAATTCCAGTAGAAATATCATTCTCATTCATCCAAGTTTTTAAATTATCTACATAAGGTTTTTCAACTTTTTTAGCGATAGTAATAAGAGATGATTTTGAATTTAACTTTTCTAATAATTCATCATAATTTAAAGAAAAAATTTTAGAAAAACCTTCTGCTAAAACTTCATTAGGAACAGATTTTGTATTTTTATAAAAAACTTGTCCATTATTAATACTTATAGTATCAACAGAAGAACTTATAGCTAAAATTTTATTAGTAGAATCATAAATAGTACCTCTTTTACTTGATAAAGTTTGGCTTTTAGTTTGTTGCTTATACGCATTTGTTTTATATTCAGAACCTTTAACAAATTGAATATATCCAATTCTAGTTAATAACCCAAAAAAACAAAGCGAAAAACTTAATAATAAAATTAAAGAACGAGTATTGTAAGACTGTTTTTTCTTGAAACTACTTCCAATACCCAATTTTTTATTTATATAATTTTTTCCTATAATAATCACCACACTTAAATAATATATAAATATTTTATATTATAGAAAAATAAAAATCAATATGATATAATAATGAAAATTTTAAAACAAAAGAAAAATATGAGGAAAAATATGGAAGAAAAGAAGAAAGCTCAAATTAGAAAAAGTAATATGAAATTATATCCAATATATAAAATGATAGGACTAGATTGGATATTTTATTATGGTATTAAAGTTTTATTTTTAACACAAATAAAAAATATATCACCAGCAGACATAGTATTATCAGGTTCATTTTATGCTTTTTGCTATATAATCTTCCAAGTATTTAATACAATATTACTTGAAAAAATAGGAAAGAAAAATGGAATAGTTTTAGGACAATTTTTAAATTTAATAGCAATGAGTATAATAATATTTTGTCCTAACTTTACATGGCTCCTAATACATGATTCAATACGAGCAGTGGGATTTGGAATAAAAGGAATAGCAGAATCTAGTTTCTTAAATGAATCATTACCAGAATCAAAAAGAAAAGGAGAGATATTTTCTAAAATTGATGGAAGAGGATATTCAAAATTCTGTTTTATAGGAGCGACAACAGTTTTAATTTCAGGATTTTTATATGCAACAAATCCATATATACCAATAATTCTTTGTATGACAGCAAATTTATTTGCATTAATAATTGCTAGCAACTTCATAGATATTGGAAAAATGGAAAAAGAAAAATCAAAAGAAAAAACTAGCACAAAACAAGAAATTAAAAATATAATGATAGATTTAAAAGATTCTTTTAAATTTATATTCAAATCAACACGTTTACGTACATTATTAATATTCTTAGGTGTAACGTGGGGAATTATAGATACATTTGCAACATATCAAGAAACTTTATTAAAAGAATTAAATATTCCATCATATTATATAGGATTCATGCTTGCTGGATTCCAAATGTTGGTTGGAATATTTGCAACAAAATCAATTGAATTTAATAAAAAATATAAAAATCATACACTATCATATATAGGATTTATGCTTACAATAGGAAGTGTAATATTAGGAATACTAACAATATTAAATATCCCATTTGAAATTCAATTAATGGCAATAACTTTTGTATTTATAGTAAGAGCATATGCAAAAGGAATTTACCAAGTAATTAAGAAAAGATATATGAATAACTTTGCAAATAACAAAATGATACCCAAAATATATTCAATAAATGGAATAACATCAAATCTTTCAAGAATGATAATAGGAATTATTGCATCTAGCATTTTAAAGATGACAACAATACAAAATTCACTATTAATACTAGGAACAATAACTACATTAATGGTAATAATTTTATCAATTTATAGCAAAACTAGATTAGGTTTAAAACCAGAAGAGTATAAAAAAGAAGAAATTTTATTATAAGGTGATAAAAACATGAGTTTATATGAAGAAACAAAATTTATAATGAAGCAAAATAATATAATAGCTAATAAAAGTTTAGGACAAAACTTTTTAATTGATGAAAATGTTGTTGAATCAATTGTAAATTCAGCAGAAATTACAAATAAAGATTTAATAATTGAAATAGGTCCAGGATTAGGAACTCTAACTCAAAAGCTACTAGAAAAAGCAGGAAAGGTTATATGTGTTGAGCTAGATGAAAAAATGGTAAAAATACTAACACATAGATTCAAATTATATACAAATTTTGAATTAATAAATGAAGATATATTAAAAGTAAATCTAACAGAAATAATAGAAAAAAATAAAAAGCAAGGAATAGAAAAAGTAAAAGTAGTTGCAAATTTACCATACTATATAACAACACCAATTATAATGAAACTACTAGAAGATAAATTAGATATAGAGAGTATAACAGTAATGATACAAAAGGAGGTAGCACAAAGGCTTGCGGAGACTCCAGGAGGAAAAGAAACTGGAAGTATAACATACACAATTTGGTATTATACACAGCCAAAAATCGTTTTAGAAGTACCACCAGATTCATTTATACCAGAGCCAGAAGTACATTCAAGTGTAATAAAATTTGATATTTTAGATAAACCTCGTATAGAAGTAGAAGATGAAAGTAAATTTTTTAAATTAATTAAAATTGCATTTATGCAAAAAAGAAAAACACTAGTAAATGCATTAGTAAATGGTGGAATATTTCAAGATAAATTTCAAGCAGAAGAAGTTTTGAAAAGTTTAAATATTGATATAAAAATTAGAGGAGAAAAATTAACATTAGAACAGTATAATGAGTTATCTAAAAAAATAAAATGATGTCTACTTATCATTTATAATATCTAATGAAAAATTATTATACTATTTAAAAAAGTGAATTAAATAAAATATTTTTTCAAAGGCAAATCTACGTCTTTTATCATTTCTAAATAAAATTGACTGAGCCTCTCCGCATACAAGTTCTGCGCACCCTCAGTCAATTTTCTTAAGAAATGTTTAAAAGTCTCTGTTTGCATTTTCAAAAATGTTTTATTTAATTCACTTTTTTAATATTAATAAATTATAATAAATTTTGCGTTAAATATTATAAGAGAGAAATAGATTTCCTAAATATGCATTTCCTAATTAAAATAGAACTCTGTAACAAAAAAATAAAAAAAATGTAATAAATTTGCAATAAAACGTTGAATTACAGTCTTCCGTAGTGTATAATAGTAATGTAGGCTTATCTTAGAAAGACAAGTCAATAGAGAAAAGATAATTTAGGAGGATGTTTATATGTTTAGAAAAGAAATCAACATAAGAAAAATAATAGCAACATGTTTAATTTTCTGTTTTGTTTTAACAAATAGTTTTACTCTATTTTCAAACATAGCATTAGCAGAGACTAATGAACTAGGACAACAATACACAGAAAATAATTCAAATAATGTTGAATATGAAGCTAGATTTATAAAAGGAGAAGAGGAACAAGGATATGAAATAGAAGAATCAATAGATGAACAAAACCTTGCAATAAAAATAAATCTAGAAACAAAAAAAGAAGGATACCTAAAAAATTCTAAAATTTTGATAGAATCAGAAAATGGACTATCTTTTGAAATGCCAGAAGAAAATCAAGAAAAATACAAAATAAATGGAAATACTATTGAATTAACAAATATAGCAGTAGGAGAAAAAACAGAAATAGTAATACCAGTAAAATATAAAGAAAGAAAAGATATAGAAAATTTAAACAAAAAAATAAACGTAAAACTAATTGGTACATATGTAAATAAATCAGGAAATGAAAAAAACATATATGAAAATATTGTATTAAGACTAAAATGGAATACAAATACTGAATTTAATTTAAATGGAACACTTAAAAAATATATTCCATATAAATCTGAAACAAAAAGTGGAGTAATAATCCAAACAAGCGTGAAATCTGAAATACCAGTTGATAATGCATTTGTAAATAAAGAACAAATTGAAATAGATGCAATAAAAGTAGACGGATATGAACTAGAAAAGGTATATGTAACAACTAAAACAGAAAACAAAGAAGAAAAATGGAACTACAATGAAGAAACAGGAAAAATAAATATACAAATAGAAAGAACATCAGAAACAATAAAATCAGAAGAATTTCTAATAACATATATTTTTATAGGAGAAAAAGAAATTGATTTACCATTCAAAATAAACTCAAAAATGAATGGTTCTATTTGCATGTTTGGAACAGATGAAATAGCAGAAACTGAAAAAGAAGTAGAATATGAAATAAACGAAAAAATAGGAAATATAGTAACACTTGAAACAAATGCTGTGGAAAGCATAAAAATTGGTAATTTATTAACAAATAAAATAAGTAAAGAAAAAATATACAAAACAAATTATGAAGTAGAATTATTAACAGATATTTCAAGTAACAACCTAGCAGAAGGAATAATAATAAAAGATGCAGGGGAAGAATTTGAAAGTGAAGACGGAAGATTTGAATGTAATAGTTCATATTACAAATCAATAAAAATCTCAAAACAAAACTTTGAAAAAATTCTAGGTGCAGATGGAAGTATTGAAATACTAAATAATAACAAAGAATTGATTGCTAGAATTGATAAAACTGCACAATTAGATGAAAGTGAAAATTATATAATCAATCTAGAAAATCAAGAAAACAAAATAAGCATAAAAACAACTAAACCAATGTCAGAAGGTATATTACTAATAACAGTAGAAAAAGAAATAACAGATTCAGAATATTCGCTAGAACAAATAAAAACATTCTCTAACCTAAATTTGAAATATATAGAAAATATCATCTATGATGAAAATATAGAAGATACAGTTTCAAATGTAGAAACAAAAATAAACTTAGAAAAACCAGTAACAAAAGCAGAAATAGAAATATCAAATAAAACTTTAAGCACAATAACAGAAAATAAAGATGTAAAACTAACAATAGCATTAAATAATACAAACGAAGATATAGACCTATATAAAAATCCAAACTTTAGTATTATATTCCCAGAATATATAGAAAATGTTGAAATAACTAATATAGCAATAGCAAACTCAGAAGAAACATTTAAAATAAATAGTAATAATTTACATATAAACGAAGATGGAAAAGTAGAATTAAATATTTCATTAGAAGGAACTCAGGAAAAATACAATTCAAATAGTATAGTAAATGGAACAAACATAATAATAAATGCAAACATAAAATTAAATATATATACACCATCAAAACAAGAAAAAATAGTACTAAAATATAATAATGAAAATGCAACAAGCTATGCAAAAGAAGAAAATGAAATTGGATATGCAGAAACAAACATTGAATACAAAGCACCAGTTGGAGTAGTAAGCATAAATAAAATATCTAACTATGATGAAGTAGGTTCTAGCATACTATCTGTTGAACAAGGTAAAGTAACTGATAAAATTGAAATATTTGATGAAGCAAAAATTGCTACAATGGATATTTTAGTAATGAATAACAAAGAAAATAAATGTGATGACATAAAAATATTAGGAAGAATACCTTTTAAAGGAAACAAAGATGTAAAAACAGGAGAAGATTTAGGAACAACAGTAGATACTAATATGATAGACAGAATTTCAGAGGATAATGCAAATAAAGTAAAAGCTACTATATACTATTCAGAAAACGGAAATGCAACACAAGAACTAGAAAAAACTGAAAATGGTTGGAAAAGAGATGTTACAGACTTTTCTAAAATAAAATCATATTTAATAGTATTAGAAAATTATGAAATGAATCCAGGAGATATTTTAAAATATACATATCAGTATAGAATACCAGAAAACTTAGAACACAATAATAATATTTATGGATCATTTGAAACAATATACAACAATATAAGTGATATAGCTACAAAAATAGAAATTTCAACACCAGATATAGTTGGATTGACTACTGGCGTTGGACCTCAAATGAATGTTAAAACAACTACAAATGTTACAGAAAAAGTAAAAGAATATGAAAAAATAAAATATGAAATAACAGTAGAAAATACAGGTTCAGAAATAACCGAAAATGTAGTAGTAAATACAAAAGTACCAACAGGAGCAACACTTGCAGTACATACTACACAAAATACACTACAAGAGTCAAAAGGATGGTCATTAAGAGAAAATAGAGAAATAAAAACAATATTAGGAAAAATTAATCCAGGAGAAATAAAGAAAATAGAATTCTTTGTACAAGTAAACAAATTACCTACAATAGAAGAATATTATTCAAATACAGATGGATTTACTAAAAATGATGATGGAACATACAGTATAAATATAGAATATACAGACGAAAATGGAGAAACAAAATATAAAGATGAGAAAATATCTGAACTTCCAGAAATTAAACTAATCTGCGAATCGAAAGTTACGGCAGATGAATTAGCAAAAGAAATAAAAACAGAAGACACAGGAATTATAGTAGAAAAATCAAAATTAGTAGCAGAAGAAACAATAAGTTCAGAAGAAGCAATTGCAAAAGTTGGAGAAACAATAGAGTCAAATATTCAAATAAAAAACAATAGTAATGAAACAATGAAAAATGTTATAGTTACAAAAGTTTTACCGAAAGAACTAAACTATGCTGAAAGCTATATAAGAGGATACGAAAAAGATGGAATTACAATCAAGAAAATAAATACAACAAATTACGATGCGGAGTCAAAGACTATTACATGGAAAGTAGATGAAATTAAACCAGGACAAACAGCAATTGTTATAGGAAAATTTGTTGTAGGAGAAATGAAAGATAAAGTATATAAAGATACAATATCAACAATTTCTAATGTACAAGTAAATGGAGAAAACTATCAAGCAGGTCAAGTTGATTTAATTATAGGAAGACCAAACTTAGTAATAGAGCAAACATCTAATAAAACAAACCAATATGTAAAAGTTGGTGACGAAATAGAATACATATTTAAAATAACAAATACAGGTTCTGTAAGAGCAAACAATGTAGTATTTACAGACAAATTACCTAATGAAGTTAAAATAAATAAGTTAGTATATACAGTAGATGGAATAGAAGTTTCAAAAGTAGTTGCTCAAAATGAAGATGCAACAGTATATACAAGCATTTTACCAAATAATGAACTTGAAGTTAAAATAAGAGCACAAATTGAAGATATTAATAGTAAACAAAAAACAATTGAAAATGAAGCAGAAGTAAAAGCAACAACAATAGATAAAATAACTTCAAATAAATTATCTAATATTATAGAAAAAACAGGAAACATAATTGAAAACAAAGAAAATCAAGCAATCTTAAATAATAACATGAATAATGAAGAAGTTAACAACAATGATAATAACAATAATGATAGTAAAACTATTCAAGAAGTAAAAACAAAATATGAAATAAAAGGAAATGTTTGGTTAGATCAAAATAAAAATGGTTCAAGAGATACAGGAGAACAAAAAATTTCTGGAATAGAAGTAAAATTATCAAATCCAATAACAGGTGAAGAAATAGAAAAAACAGTAACATCACTAGATGGAGAATATAAATTTACAAACTTAGAAAATGGAGCATATATAGTAATGTTCTATTATGACAGTAGTAAATATGCTTTAACAAATTACAAAAAACAAGGAATAGAAGAAAATAAAAACTCTGATGTTATATCTGCAATTGAAAAAAATAGAAATATTGCAACAACAGATATAATAACAATACAAAATGGAAGTATGTCAAATATAGACATGGGACTAATTGAAGCAACAAAATTCGATTTAAGCTTAAATAAATCAATTACAAAAGTTACTGTACAAACAAGTGATGAAACTAAAGCCTATGATTTCAATTATACAGACTTAGCAAAAGTAGATATCAATGGAAAATATTTAAGTGGAGCTAAAGTTTTAGTAGAATATACATTTACAATTAAAAATGAAGGTGAACTAGAAGGATATGCTAAAAAAATAGTAGATTACTTACCAAAAGAACTAGAATTTAGTACAGAATTAAATAAAAACTGGTATAAAGGAAATGACGAAAACTTATATACTGATGAATTATCAGAAACAGCAATTTCAGCTGGAGAAAGCAAAGAAATAAAATTAATACTTACAAAAAATATGACAGAAACTAATACAGGTATTACAAACAACCAAGCAGAAATAGCAGAGAGCTACAACAAAGCTGGAATATCAGACTATGATTCAGAACCAAACAACAAGAACCAAAAAGAAGATGATATATCTTCAGCAGACTTAATAATAGGTGTAAAAACAGGAGAATCGCTTATTTACATATCAACATTAATTGGAATTATAATCCTTGGAATAATAGCCGTAATAGCGATACAAAGAACAAAAATAATATTAAAACTAAAAACTAAATTTGGAAAGGAGGAATAAGCTAGATGAAAAATATCAAAAAAATAATTATTACAATACTTGCAATGCTAGCATTAATAATAGTAGCTTACTCAGGATATAAAGTAATAGCAAAAGCTACAAATGAAATGATATCAACTGATGATAGCTTACCAGAAACTTTCCCATATGTACCATATAGTGTATTAATAGATGATCCATATATATTATGTTCTGGAAAAGGCATAACATTAATTGGATATCAAAGAACAATAGTAAAATCTGGTGATAGAAGTCAATCAGAGCCATATCTAACAATAAATGATATAGGTAAAAAAATATTTTTAGAAAAAATAGATGCATCAGGAGATATAACAACAGACAATTTCCAAAATCCATATAGTCGAGCAACAAGTTATACATATGGGTATTATCAAGAATCAGAAAGAAAAATAGCAAAACCATCAGAGGCATATATATTAGCAGAAGCATCTGAAAATATAAATTCAGGTGATCACAGCTTTTATAATGTAACAAATAGAGTATATGAAGGAGACCTAAATGTAGAAGCATATTCATATACAATAGGTGGAGAAACAATTTTCGGAATAAACATGGATGGAATTTCAGGAGAACCACAAGATTTCTTAATTTTTGATGAGCAGACAGGAAAATATTATTATATTGAATTAACTCAAAATGGAGAATTTTTCCCATATGCATATGTTCAATATGCATGGTGGAAGACAGAGGCTGGTGGAAATTCAAGTATTGTACCATCAACACCATTTTCAAAAGAAGCAGAAGCCTTCGAAGAATATATTAATAAAGTAGCTAAAAGAGATGGAAATGGAGAAATAGTAACTGAAGAAAAAACAGTAGAGATAAACGGTAAATCAGTAACAGTAACAGCTCCAGTAATAGATTATAAAGTAACAGGTGATGATAGTAAAGCAGAAGTGCAGTATGATGAAGAACAGAAAAGATATTTAATAGGACCATTCAAATTAAACTATTATGAAGAATCAGTAACAACAGAAAGAGGAAAAGTAGATTTTTCTGCAATAACAAATGCAAAACTAGTAAGTAATTTAGGTGAAGTTGATAGTAAAAAATGGTTCTTCAAATATAATAATAGAAATTCAGATGATAAAGCAACATATCCACATAATGGAGAAGATTTCTATATTGTATTAGATTACATAGATGGTATGAGATATATAGAAGACTTTAAATTTGATTTCAAATATATGAATGCAGGTGGAGAATATTCAGACTTAAAAGGTGAATATTTTACAGCAGAATGGGAACCAGCATCAGAAGCAATTTGGTGTAATGAAGGTGCAAAAAGTTGTAGTTGTGGAGGAACACATACAAGTTCACAAAAAGATAAAGATGGAAAAGAAACATGTTCAGGTGGAGCTAAAAAATGTTCACATGGATATTATCATAATCACATAATAAAATGGAATTATTGGCTAGAATTAAAATCATTAAAGCCAGGACAATCACAACCATTAGCTCAAATTTATAAGGGAGCCAGATGGTATGAAAATGCTGAATTTTCATTCAAAATTAATATTCCAGATGTACCACCTCCACCACCACCAGGAGATAATCCAAAAGAATATATAAGATTAACAATACCAATGGCAGGGGAAGTATGGATTGATAAAGTTGCGGATAAGAAAAATCCACAATATACTGAAGGAACAAGACAAGATGGAGAGGATGGTTATAAAAATGCAGAAGTATATATATACAAAGTATATAAAGACAAATCAGGGAAAATAGTAAAAAGAGAATTAGCAGATATATATGAAGAAGATAATAAAACAAAAATAAAGTATCCAGTATATACAGACGAAAATGGTAAATACCAAATTCCAAATATAAATGTACCTGGTTCAGGTAATATGAAAGAAAAAGGCTACCAAATATCATATGATGTAGAATTTATGTATGACGGACAACATTATGAAGCATCAAAAGCATTGCCAACATCAAATGGAGATGCAAATAAATATAAAACAGCATCAAAAAAAGAAAAAGAGGCATATGAAAAAGACTCAATGGCATCAGAAAATGCACAAGTAAGAGATGAATATAATAATAAATTTAAAGAAATTTATGGTGGAAATGCAATAGATAAAGATGGAAACACAAGAGGATATTCGAGCAATGGAAAAGATACATTAAACTTAGACTATACATCAACAGAATTTTCACTTCCAAATAATGAAAATAAGAGAAGATTATCAACATTAACTATATTAGACGAGAATGAACATATAATAGAACAATATAAAATGAAAGCAACAACAGGAAATGCAGGACTATATTTCCCTGTAAATAACAAAATAACATTAACATCAGCAGATGATGTTAAAGAATTAAGTGTTATAAAAGATGAAAAGGGAAAAACAACAACATATAAAACAATTTATAACTATATGCTACATATAAACTTAGCAGTAAAAGAAAGAGAAAAAGCCGATTTATCAGTATTTAAAGATTTATATAAAGCAGAAATAGTTGTCAATGAAAAAGAAATAACAAAAACATATAACAAATATGTAGATGTAGAAGATGAGGAAAATAAAGAAGCACTAGAAGTTCAAATTGAAGCATGTAGAATAGGAAAATATTCATTAGGATTATATAGTTCAGATTATGAATATCGTTCAACTGTATATGAAACAAGTGAAGATGTAGTTAAAAACATTAAAGCAGACACAGACATGAAAGTATATTTAACATATAGAATTGCTATAAATAATGAAAGTCAAGCTGCAAATGGATTAGATGCAACAATTAATCAAATAAACGATTATTATGATAAAGCATTTACGTATGTAAATGAAGATATCAAAGCAAATGTATTAAATAATGACCAAGAAAGAGTAAACAAAGTAGTTGCAGAAAGCCCATATTTTAGAGTTGTAAAAGCAAATGAATCACCAAAATATACATATTGGTCAGATGGAATGCAAAGATTTACATGTAATGATACAAATCAAAGAGTAAATGATGATTATAAAAAATTAACAATAACAGACTTAAAAGATGTAAAAATAGCAGCAGGAGAGCAACTAGAAATGTTTATAACATTTGAAGTTGATAAAGATGGCTATAAAAATACTACAAAAAGACCAGAATTATTAGGTGAAAAGAATAATATAGCGGAAATTGCAAATTACTCAGATTATTATACTGATGGAAGAGTAGCTGGTATAGTTGATAGAGATTCAGCACCAGATAATATTGATTTAAATAGAAATGTTAAAGAATGGTATGAAGATGATACAGAATCAGCACCAGCAATAAACATTTATTTATATAGATACAACAGAGAAATAAATGGTAATGTGTGGGAAGATAAAGAACAAATAGAATTATTATATGGACAAAAAGTAGCAAATGGATTAATAGATGAAAATGAAAATGGAATTTCCAATATAGATGTCCAAGTAGTTGAAAAAATTTATATTGATGGAATAGAATATGAAAAAATATGGTCTGAAGATGACTTTAATGATTTAACTGAAGAAGAAAAGAAAGAATTCAGATTAAAAGATGTTCAAACAGAAAATGATGGTTCATATTACTTCAAAGGTGTTCTAGCAGGAAACTATGTAGTAAGATTCAAATATGGAAATAAAGAAGCTAATATAAAATATAATGGTCAAGACTACAAAAACACTGCATACCAAACTGAAATGAAAAATGAAGATGGAAGTACAACATTAAATAACGAATGGCAAGACTTACATACAAACACTTTAAATGAAACTAGAGTATCAGATGCAAGAGACTATGAGTTACAAAGAATGAAAGTAATTGCATATTCAAGAAAAATTAACAACACAATAGGAACAGTATTAGAAACAGCAGACCAAGACACATCTCATACAGAATTAATAGAAAACACTCAGATGGTTGCAAATACTGCAAAAATGAATATTGAAATAGAACACCAAGATTATATAGACTATGGAACAGTTAAAATTGTAGATGGATTAGAAGAATTTACATATGTAGTTCCAAATATAGACTTCGGACTAGAAAAAAGATCTCAAACAGCATTAGAAATAGATAAAAAGATTTCAAGAATAACATTATATAAAAATGATGATCAAGTAGCATTATTAGATGTAACATTCAATGAAGACGGAACTATAAACAAAGAAAAAACTGATAGTAGTTACAATAACAAACTTGTACATGTTGATGAAACAAGTAACATACAAGGTTTAGAATATTTACCAATTGAAAGTCAAGTATTAAATGGTTCTAAATTAAAGATTGAATATCAAATAAAAGTAACAAATAATTCAGAAGTTGACTGGACAGGAAAATTAGCTACATATAATGATAGTCAAAGCATAATAGAAAAAGTTGAAGAATTAGAAAGAGCAGAGACTTACGTATCAGGAAAAATGATAGAATATGGTGAATATGTAGGACTAAACTATTATAATAACAAAAATAATGATACAGACAAAATAGTAAAAACCAAAATTGAGCAATTAATAGATTATATAGACAATGATGTTTCACCAGATGAAGAATCAAATACAAGTATAGAAGACAGCAGTTGGAAATCTATATCATTAGAAGAATTACAAAATGGAAAAATGTTAGATGAAAAAGTATATACAGAAAATAAACTAGTAGATTCAAAAGGAAGAGAATATATTGAAGAAAATAAAAATAATATACTAGTTACAGAAAGTAGCGATTATAATCCAAGTATGATTTGTGAACTAGTACCACAATCAGCATCAGAAGGATTAAATCAAAATTATACAGGAAAAATAAGAGTAGTTACAGCAAAACATTTATCAGAAGAAACATCAAAAGATGATATATATAACAACATTGCAGAAGTCTTATCATACTCTAATACAGTAGGTAGAAGAGATGAACAATCTGTGCCAGGAAATAGCCAAGTAGCAAGAGGAGAATATATTGCAGCAACAGGATATAAAAATGGAGAAATAGTAACAGATTATGAAGGTGCAAAAGAAGTAACAATAGGAGAAAATATATTACATCTAAATGGAGAAAGAGACTCAGATGCGCCAAACTACATAACAATAGCAGAACCAACAGGTATATCAAACATAGAACATAACAAAAAGAATATAGCAGTAGTAATCATAATATCTGGAATAATACTAGCAGTTGGAATTGTAGTAATAAAGAAAAAAATAATAAAATAAAATACAAAAAGATAGGTCACATTCCAAGAGGAATGTGACCTATCTTTTTGTTAAAACTTATAGCATAAAATAAAAACAGGTTTTCCAGAAGCAAGATGGACACCTAATTCTTCAGCTTTATCTAACATAAGGTCACGTTTGTGGTATTTTATGGAAGAATTTATAGATATCCAAGATATAAGATAATCTAAAATTATACTTCCGCTTTGGTCATTTGATGCATCAACCAATATGAATTCACAATTTTCATAAAATGACAATAATTCAATTGTTTTATCAACATCTATTGAATTGAAAATAGGAATTATAACTGAAATTTTACTAGACATACTGTTACCTCCAAAATCTGAAAAAAAGTTAATGCTTTTGGCTATAATTTTCTCCTTTCACTTTAAAAAGTTAATAAACTATTTCAATATTCAGTTGTATTAAACAACATTATAGCACTGTTTACATAAAAAGACAATAACTTTAATTGCATTTTATAATGATTTTTGTATAGATATTGCTAAAATGGAAAAAATACCAATAAAAGCAAAAAAAGAGGAGAAAAAATCTCAATGGAAAACAGAAATCTAAACATAAAAGGAACAAACTTAGAAAGTGGACAATTACAAAAATACATTACGCAAATTGCAGAAGAACACATAATAAGCAAAAAATCAGATAAAGAAACATATCCAATAAAGCGGTTTAAAAGAAAACTTTGAAATAATATTACAAGCCTATGAAATACTGAATGAACACTTAAAATTAGGAATAAAAATACACTCAGCTGGTGAATGGCTATTAGACAACTTCTATATAATAGAAGAAACAGTAAAAAACATAGAAAAAAATTTAAGCAAAAAACAATATACAAAATTACCTGGAATAGCAAGCGGAAAATACAAAGGATTTGCCAGAGTATATGTATTAGCAAGTGAAATAGTTGCATTTAGCAGTGAATACATGACAGAAGAGAAAATAATAGAAATAATAGATAGTTACCAAACAAGAAAAATACTATCAATGGAAGAAATATGGAATATAGGAATATTCATTCAAATAGCAACAATTCAGACAATTGCAGACATAAGCAAAAAAATATATTATTCACAAATACAAAAATACAAAGTTGAAAACATATTTGAAAGATTAATAGAATCAAAACCAAACAAAGAAATGATATTCCAAAAGAAAATAAAAAACAAAAAGAATCTAAAAATAGAAGATTTAAACTATTCATTTATTGAATACATGCTATACAAACTAAGAAGAATAGGGAAAAAAGGAATTCCATATATAGAAGTTTTAGAAAAACAAGTAAATAAACTAGGAATAAAAAGTGATGAAGTAGTAAAAAAAGAACATCTATATGTAGCAACACTTAAAATACAAATGGGAACATGTATAACAAGTATAAGAAAAATAAACAGGATTAATTTCCAAAAAATATTTGAAAAAACAAATAAGACAGAAGAATTACTAAATGAAGACCCAAGTGGAATATTTAAAAACATGACAGATGACACAAAAGAAATGTATAGACAAAAAATAAAAGAACTATCAAATAAAATGCAAATATCGGAAATATATATAACAGAAGAAATTTTGAAATTAGCAAATGAATATAAAGAATCAGAAGAAATAGAAAAAA
This sequence comes from uncultured Clostridium sp., assembly GCA_947382445.1. The sequence continues at coordinate 18,191 of CANCZH010000013.1, forward strand.
GAAAAAAATCACATGTTGGATATTATTTAATTGATGATGGAATTATTGATTTAAAAGAAAAACTTTTAGAAAAAACAATAAAAAGACACTCAAAAGAATCAAGACAAAAACTATATATATTGATAAGTATATTAACACCATTAATATTAGACTTTTTAATAGTTTTTAATTTGAAAACAAATAATTTATTAAAAATACTAGTAGCAATAATTTTCTATGTGCCAATATATGAAATATCAATAAAAATAATAAATTATCTATTAGGAAAAATTGTAAAACCTAAAAAAATTCCTAAAATGAACTTAGAAAATGGAATTGGAATAGAAAATAAAACAATGGTAGTAATACCAACAATACTAGGAACAGAAGAAAAAATAAAAGAAATGATTGAAAAAATTGAAATATATCATTTAGCAAACCAAGATGAAAATTTATATTTCACACTATTAGGAGATTGCACAACATCTGAAAAAGAAGTGGAAAACATAGATGAACAATTAATAAAATGTGGAAAAAAAGAAATAGAAAAATTAAATCAAAAATACAACGTATGCAATAAATTTAACTTCTTATACAGAAAAAGAAGATGGAATCAAGGAGAAGAACAATATTTAGGTTGGGAAAGAAAAAGAGGATTATTACTACAATTCAATGATGTACTATTAAAACAGAAACAAAAAGATTTTATTTGCAATACATTAGAAAACTTTGATGAAGAAATAAAATATGTAGTAACACTAGATGCAGATACAAATTTAATTTTAGATTCTGCACAAAAAATGATAGGTGCTATGTCACATATATTAAATAGACCACAAATATACAATGGAAGAGTAATAGATGGATATGGAATAATGCAACCTAGAATAGGAATATTACTCGAAGATTCACAAAAGACAATGTTTACAAAAATATTTTCAAGCAATCCAGGAGTGGACTTTTATACAAATGCAATATCAGATATATATCAAGACTGTTTCAAAGAGGGAATATTCACAGGAAAAGGAATATATGACCTACGCACATATCAATATTTAATAAAAGATAAATTACCAGAAAACAAAATACTAAGCCATGATTTATTAGAAGGAAACTATTTAAGATGTGGACTATTATCAGATGTAGTTTTGTTAGACACATTTCCTTGTAAATATCTATCATATGTAGAAAGAGAAAATAGATGGATAAGAGGAGACTGGCAAATAGCCTCATGGCTAGAAAAAACAGTAGATAAAAGAAAAAATCCAATAAACACAATAAGTAAATTCAAAATATTTGATAATTTAAGAAGAAGTGTTCTACCAATATCACAAATAATACTATTACTAATATCAATGAAAGAAAATATATTTTTTCTAAATCTCTTAATAATAATATCAATATTTATAACTAGTATTTTAGAAACTATAAACAAAGTAATATTCAAAAAAAGCATAACAGAAGAAAAAATTTATGCAGACAAAAAATTTCATAGAAATATTTCAGGAATAAGAGGAAGTCTTTTACGATGTGTATTAGAATTAAGTTTTTTACCAACAGTGGCATTAAATTCTGGAAAAGCAATTGTAAAAACATTATACAGGTTAAAGAAAAAGAAAAAATTATTAGAATGGAAAACATCTGAATTCGTAGACAAAAATTGTGAAAATAATTTAGAGTACTATTGCAAAAAAATGCTATTCAATATCCTAATTGGAATAGTAATATTTGGATTATTAAATCCATTTGCAATGGTAATAGGAACACTATGGATTTTAGCACCATATGTGGCATGGAAAATTAGCCAAGATATCAAAAAAGAAACAAATATATCAAAAGAAAACAAACAATATTTAGCAGAAATAGCAAGAAAAACATGGAATTACTTTAATGACTCATTTAAAGAAGAAAATAATTATTTAGTACCAGATAACTATCAATTAGGAAGAAAAAATAAATTTGTAAATAGAACTTCATCAACAAATATTGGATTAGAAATATTATCAATAATATCAGCTTATGACTTAAAATTTATAGGATTAGAAGAAGCAAAAGAAAAAATCAATAAATTAATAGATACAATTATAAAACTAGACAAATGGAATGGACATTTATACAATTGGTACAATATAAAAAACTTAGCACCACTAAAACCAGAATATGTATCAACAGTAGATAGTGGAAATTTTGTAGGATATTTATATGTATTAAAAAATTTTTTACTAAATAAAGATAAAGAAAACCCAAATATACAAAAAATAGATGAACTAATTCAAAATACAGACTTTAAAACATTATATAATCCAAATAATCGTCTATTTTCAATTGGATTTGATGTAGAAAATAACAAACTTACAGACTCATATTATGACTTTTTAGCATCAGAAGCAAGACAGACAAGCTTTGTATCAATAGCAAAAAAAGATATAAAATACAAACATTGGACAAATTTAAGCAGAACTTTAACATCAATGGATGGATACAAAGGACTAATATCATGGTCAGGAACAGCATTTGAATATTTAATGCCAAACTTAATAATGGAAATTCCAGAAGGAAGCTTAATAGATGAATCATGTAAATTTGCTAGAATAAGTCAAATAGAATATAGCAAAAGAAATAATATTCCATGGGGAATATCAGAATCAGCATATTCACTAAAAGACTTGCAAAGTAACTATCAATACAAAGCATTTGGAGTACCAACACTTGGGTTAAAAAGAGGATTAGATGAAGAACTAGTAGTATCACCATACAGCACATTTTTATTTTTAGAATATGACATAGATGAAGCAATTAAAAATCTAAAAGAGCTAGAAAAAATGAACATGAAAGGTGAATATGGATTTTTTGAATCAATAGATTTTACAAAAGAACGTCTAAATCAAGGAAAGAAATACGAGCCAGTAAAAACATATATGGCACATCATCAAGGATTAATTTTAAATTCAATAAACAATATTGTTAATAAAAATATACTAAAAAGAAGATTTATGAGCAATCCAGAAATAAAATCTGTTGAAATTTTATTAAATGAAAGAATGCCAGAAACGGTAGTACTTTCAAAAGAAAAGGGAAATAAATTGACAAAAGGAAAATATATAAACAAATATGATGATAAAGAGATCATCTATAAAAATGAAAATAAATTTAAACGAGTAAATGCAATATCAAGTGATAACTACACAAGCATAATAGATACAAATGGTAGAGGATATAGCAAATACAATAATATACAAATAAATAGAAACAGAAATAGATTAGATGACAAAGAAGGAATCGGATTTTTTATTAAAAATATAAGAAACAAAAAAACATGGAGCACATTTGAAAGTGATGAAGTAAAATTCACACAATACAAAGAAGAATTTATAAAAAAAGCAGAAAATATAGAAACACAAATGAAAATATTTTTAGTTCCAGATAAATCAGCAGAAATTAGACAACTAACAATAAAAAATAAAGGAATACTAAAAGAAGAACTAGAAGTATATGGATATTTAGAACCAGTATTATCAGACGTAAGACAAGATATTGCACATCCATCATATAATAACATGTTTCTAAAATTTGAATATGAAAATCATATCATAATAGCTTCAAGAAAGATAAATGATAAAACAATATATTTAGGAGTAAAATTACTAAACAATAACAGCCAAGAAATTGAAATAGAACTAGAAAAGGAAAAATTTTGGGGAAGAAACAATAAATATCCAAAATCAGTAATAGAATCTAGTAATTTTACGAATGAAATTAGAGAAACAGTTGAGCCAATCATAGCACTAAGAACAAAATTAGAAATTGAAGCAAAAGAAAGTGAAAAAATAAATTTATTAATATATACAGCAGAAAGTAAAGAAGAACTAATAAAAAATATTGAAGAAACAGGAAATGACAATATAGAGCAAATATTAGAATTAGCACAAGCCAAAAGTGAAGAAGAAATAAAATTCCTAGGATTAAATGGAGAGAAAATAGAAAACAATCAAAAAATATTAGGACATATACTAGAAAAAGACATACCAAAAAATATAGATATAGAATACAAAATAGAAGATGTATGGAAATTTGGCATATCAGGCGACTATCCAATAATATTAGTAGAACTAAAAAATGTAGAAGAAATGTATGTAGTAGATGAATTACTAGAAACAATTGAATTTTTCAATGTAAAAAATATAAGGATAGATTTATGCATTTTAAATAATGAAAATACAAGTTATGAAACATTTGTAAAAGATGAAATAAATGAAAGTATAAAAAATCATAGGCTAGAATATTTAAAAAATAATCAAATATTTGTACTAAATAAAAGTGAGTTAACAAAAGCAGACATAAAATTAATAAGAGCAATTGCTCAAGTCACAATCAACGGACAAATAGGAGGAATAAGAAATAACCTAGATGAAATAGAAAAAACAGAAGAAAGAAAATTTGAAAAACAATATATAGAACAAAGCACAAATGAAAAGGTTGAAAAGGAAGAAACAATATTTGAAAATGAATATGGTGGATTTAAAAACAATGAATATATAATAAATGTAGAAAAAGATAATAATCCACCAAGAAGTTGGAGTAATATAATAGCAAATCCTAAAATGGGAACAGTTACTACTGAAAACTTTGGAGGATACACATGGATTAACAATTGTAGATTAAATAGAATTACAACATGGGAAAATGATGCAATACAAGACTTCCAAACAGAAACGATTATAATAAAAGAAAACGACAAAAAAGAATACTGGAAATTAGGAAGTGACTCAAATAAAAACTCATACCAAGTAAAATATGGATTAGGATATAGTAAATATATACAAATAAACAATGATATAGTTCAAGAAAACCATGTATTTGTTCCTATAAATGGGCAAGTAAAAATAAATCATATAACATTAAAAAATAGACTACCACAAAAAAGAATATTAACACTATACTATGCACTAAACTTGAGCATGGGTGAAGATAGAGTTAAAAACCTTGGAAAAATAAAAATAGAAAGAAAAAACAATTTTATAACATGCGAAAATATTTGTAAAAGCGAGTTTAATGAAAAAATAGAAATAACATCAAGTGTGCCTATAAAATCATATACAAATATAAAAAATGAATTCTTTGACGAAAATATGAATCCAATAGGGGTAAACAAAAAAAGTTTAATACCACAAGGAAATATATCAGTGGGAAATGTAGTTATAATTGAGATTCCAATTGAACTAGATGAATACGAAAGAAAAAGTATTAACTTAATTTTAGGAAAAGAAGTACAAAAATATTTTGAAGAACCAGAAGTAGAAAAAGCCATTTGTGAAGTAGAACAATATTGGAATGAAAAAACAGGAATTATAAAAGTTAAAACGCCATCAGAAAAAATAAACCTATATATGAATACTTGGTTAGTATATCAAACCTTAACAAGTAGAATGTATGGAAAAACAGGATTTTACCAATCTGGTGGAGCAACAGGATATAGAGACCAATTACAAGACTCAATGGCAATGAAATGGATAGATATAGGAATACTAGAAAAACAAATAAAAATAGCTGCAAAACATCAATTTAAAGAAGGAGATGTAATGCATTGGTGGCATGAGCAAAATCAAAGTGGAATAAGAACCAAAATATCAGACGATTTACTATGGCTACCATATTGTGTATTAGAATATATAGAATTTACAGAAAATATGGATATTTTAGATGAAGAAGTAGAATTTGTATATGGAATAAACTTGGATGGAGAAAAAGAAAAATACGATAGATATCAATATACAGAAGAAAAAGAAACAATATATGAACACTGCATGAAAGCAATATACAAATCATTAGACTTTGGAGAAAATGGGTTCCCTAAAATAGGAACAGGAGACTGGAATGATGGATTTAATATGTTAGGACACAAAGGGAAAGGAGAAAGTGTTTGGCTTGGATTCTTCTTATACGACATTTTAAACAGATGGGATAGAATATTAGAATACAAAGGAAAAGAAAAAGAAAGAGCTGAGTTTGAAAAGATAAAAAATGAACTAAAAAAATCATTAAATCAAAATGGATGGGATGGAAGCTGGTACAAAAGAGCTATAAATGATGATGGAATAGTACTAGGTTCTAGTAATAGTAAAGAATGTAAAATAGATAGTATAGCGCAAAGTTGGGCAGTAATTTCAGAAGCGGGAAATAATGATAAAAAATACATGGCACTAGAATCATCCAAAAAATATTTAATAGATGAAGAAAATGGAATAATAAAATTACTAACACCAGGATTTAAAGATGGAGAAATAAACCCAGGATATATTAAAAAATACCCATATGGAGTAAGAGAAAATGGAGGGCAATATACGCATGCAAGTATATGGCTAATAATGGCATTTGCAAAAATGGGATTTTTAGAAGAAGCAGTAAAATATTTAGAAATGATAAATCCAATTAGCCATACAGAAACAAAAGACAAAACAATGAAATACAAAATAGAACCATATGTTTTACCAGGAGATGTATACAGCAATAAATCAATGAATGGAAGAGGAGGATGGAGCTGGTATACAGGTTCTAGTGGATGGTATTATAAAGCATGTTTAGAAAATATTTTAGGACTAACAAAAAAAGGAGAAAAACTATACTTGCCAAATAAAATACCTGAAATTTGGGAACATTACGAAATCCAATATAGATACAAAAGCAATTTATATAATATAAAAATAACTAGAAAATCAAATGAACAAGAAGAAAAAGAAATAAAAATAAATGGAGAAATGATACAAAATGATTATATAATTTTAAAAGATGAAAACAAAATTGAAAATATTGAAATAAAATTGTAAAAAAAATGAAAAAAAACTTGTACAAATAAAATGTTTGTGATATAAATGAAAATATAATATAAGTAACGGAAAGGAGCATCTTTGTGGAAGAGGTAGATATTGGAAAAGATTTTAATCGTAAAACTATTCTTGTAGTTGATGATGAAGAAAGTATAGTAGATTTATTGGTGTATCATTTACAAAAAGAGGGGTATGACACATTACAAGCATATGATGGAGCTTCTGCAGTAGAGATAGCTTTAAAAGAAAAACCAGATTTAATATTACTAGATGTAATGTTACCAAAAATGGACGGAATTAGTGTATGTAAAAGAATAAGATATTCTTTAAATGTACCAATATTAATGATATCTGCTAAAGATACAGAACTAGATAAAGTAGTTGGACTAGAAATGGGAGCAGATGATTATATAACAAAACCATTCCAACACAGAGAAGTAATGGCAAGAATAAAAGCAAACTTGCGTAAAGCAGAACTAGTAACACAAGCAGAATTAAAAACAGAAAATACAGAAGTTGAAGACAACATTATAACAGTTGGAGACTTAACACTAGACCTTAAAAAAGTAGAAGCACGAGTTAAAGGAGAAATAGTAGATTTAACAATAAAAGAATTCGAAGTATTAAAATATTTAGCAGCACAACCAGGAGAAGTAGTAACAAGAGAAATGTTACTAAAGAAAGTTTGGGGATATGACGACTATGTAGGAGCTATACGTACAGTAGATGTAACAGTAAATAGAATAAGAGACAAAATAGAAAAAGACAAAGCAAATCCAAAAATCCTAATAACAAAAAGAGGAGTAGGATACTACGTAGTAGGAAATAAATAATAAATATAACATTAAAAGAGTGTCAATTTGAAATGAACCACATTTAGTTTACTTCAATTGGCACTCTTTTAAAAATATATTACATCTCAGTTACAACACTTGAATAATAATTAAATAATGATATAATATGTGCAAACACTTGCGTAGGAGTGGAAGATGTTAAAAAGTGTACAAATAAAAATAGTTTTGATATTTATGATTTTAGGAATACTAATGCTAGGAATTCAGGGTATACTATTCCATGCACAACTACAAGATATATCAAAAGAAATTATAAACAACCCATCATTAGAACAAATGATACAAACACAAGTAAAACAAGCACAATTTATAACAATACTATTAATATGTTCATTCACAATAATATCAATATTAGTAGGAATATTTGTAGCAAAAGTAATAATAGGACCAATAGCAAGATTAACCAAGAGTGCAGAACAGGTGGCAAAAGGTGGACAATACCAAGTAAAATACCTAAATGATGGAAAAAATAAAACAGAAGTTGATGAATTAACAAAAGCATTTGGAATGATGCATGATGAACTAAATGAAAATCTAAAAGAAGTATCAAGACAAAAAAAACAAATAGAAACTATCCTATTACACATGAGCGATGGAATACTTGCATTCAATATAAATGGAGAAGTAATACACAAAAATAGAGCTGCAGAAGAGTTATTTGGATTAACTGGAAATGAAACAACATTTAATGAAATTTTCAGTAAAATAGATGATGAAATTAATTTAGAAAAAATAATATACTTAGAAAACTGGACATCAACACAAGCAAAAGTAATAGTTGGAGAGAAAACACTAAGCCTATTTTTTGCACCATTTACAGATGAAGCAGAAAGACCAGGAGGAGCAATAGTTGTTATTCAGGATATTACAGAACATGTAAAATTAGATTCAATGAGGACAGAATTTGTTGCAGATGTATCACATGAATTAAAAACGCCAATAACTTCTATTTTGGGATATGCAGACACATTACTAGAAGATGACTGTGATGAAGAAACATCAAAAAAATTTTTAAAAAGAATTTCAACACAAGCAAATAGAATGGCAGAATTAGTAACAGACTTATTAACATTATCAAGATATGATGCAGACATGATAAATAACAGACAAGAAGAATTTGATTTAGGTGAACTAGTAAAAACAATATATGACAGCTTAACATTTGAAATAGAAAAGAAAAATCAAAAAGCAGAATGTTTTGTAACAGCAGATGTACCACACGTTGTAGCAGATAAAGCAGGAATTGAAAGAGTAATAACAAATATATTAACAAATGCTATTAAATATACTCATGAAAATGGAGAAATAAAAATATATGTTGGATTTGTTTATAACGATGCATATATAAAAGTAATAGATACAGGAATAGGAATACCAGAAGAAGATATAGAAAAAGTATTTGAAAGATTTTATAGAGTGGACAAAGCACGTACAAGAGAAATGGGTGGAACTGGTTTAGGACTATCTATTGCAAAAGAAATACTAGAAAAAAATAATTCAAAAATAAATATAAAAAGTGAATTAGGAAAAGGAACAGAAGTTGTAATAAGAATTCCAACGAAAAGATACGAAGAAAATAAGGATGTTAAAAAAACTTAAAAAGGAATGGTGAAAAAATGAAAGAATTAATTCAAAACACTGCATTAAGTAGTTCAGACAAAGCCATATTTATAGCAGGAGCAGCAGTAGTAATAGTACTTATTTTAATAATAATGTACAAAATAGATAACATGCCAGAGGAATACAAAAAGAGAAGAAAAAAGATACAAGAGGAAAAAAAGAAAGCTGCAGAAGATATAGAAAACTACATTGACAAAATAGGTGATAGTGCAGAAGAGAAATTAGAAAAACTATTTTATGAAAAAGGATTCAAAAATAGTGAAGTTGAAGATATAACTAATGAAGAAAATATAGAGGATAATAAGACAAAAAGAGAAATAAAAAAAGAAGAAAAAGCTAGAAGAATATCAAGAAAGACAATAGAAAAAAATCAAAAGGAAGAAGCCAAAAAAGAAATAGCAGAAGAATTAATAGAAGAAACAATGGAATATAAAATAGCAGAAGAAGTGCAAGAACAAGAAATATTAGAAGAAACATTAAAACAAGAAGAAGTAGAGCCAAAAATAGTAGAAGAAACACCACAACAAGAAGAAGTAGAACCAAAAATAATAGAAGAAACATCACAACAAGAAGAAATTGAACAAGAAATAACAGAAAAGATACCAGAACAAGAAGTACAACAGGAAATAAAGAAAGAAAAAAAAGTAACAAGAAGGAGAGTAAGCAAAAAAGAAATAGCTGAAAATCAAGATAAAAAAGAATAGAAAAGAGGCAAAAAGACATTGAATCCAAAAGTTAAAAACATTTTAGAATGGGTATATTGCATAGCAATAGCAGTTATATTAGCCCTACTAGTTAGACACTTTATAGGAACACCTACAATTGTAAAACAAAGGTCAATGTATCCAACTTTAAAACCAGACCAAAGGTTAATATTAGATAGATTATCAATAACGCTAAAGAAAGATATAAAAAGAGGAGAAATAATAACATTTCAAGCACCAAGTACACCAAAAGTAAGCATACAAGATGCAAATATGTCAAATCCAGTAGCTATATATAACAATGAGCCAAAGACATTATGGGAAAAATTCGTATTTAATGTATTAGAATTTAATAAAACTTCATACATAAAAAGAGTAATAGCGTTGCCAGGAGAACATATACAAATAAAAGACAACAAAGTATATATAAACGGAGAAGAATATAAAGAAGCTTATTTAGACTCTTCAGTAGTTACAACGCCATGTGATGGAGCATTCATAGATTTAATAGTACCAGATGGATGTATATTTGCAATGGGAGATAATAGACCACAGAGTACAGATAGTAGAGCATTTGGATGTGTTCCAATAGACAAAATAGAAGGAAAAGTAGTAATGAGATTTTGGCCATTAAACACATGGGGGAATCCAAACAAAAAATAAAAATATTAGTGGAGAAAAATGAATACTAGAATAAAAGGAAATGAAACTAATAGAAAAGAGTTAGAAAAAATTGTGCAAAATAATAATATTTTGCACAGTTACTTATTCTTAGGAAAAGAAGGAATTGGTAAAAAAGAAATAGCCAAGGAATTTGCAAAACAAATTCTATGTCTTACAAAAAAAGAAAACTGCAATTGTAAATCATGTATATGCTTCGAAACGCAAAATCACCCAGACATACAAATAATAAATGAAGAAAGTGAAACAATAAAAATAAATACTATAAGAGACATGATACAAACAGTATACCAAAAGCCAATACTTTCAAATAAGAAAATATATATTATAAATGATTGCGACAAAATGACAAAAGAAGCTCAAAACAGCTTATTAAAAACATTAGAAGAGCCACCTGAATACATAATAATGATATTAATAGCATCAAATTCTGATATGATTTTAAATACAATTAAATCAAGATGTACCAAAATAGTATTTGACAAACTTAACAACAAAGAAATACAAGAAATCCTAACAACAAAAGATATTGAAAACACAAATATTTCCGAAAACATGTATGAATTTTTTGATGGAAGTATAAGCAAAGCAATAAAAATACTAGAGAAAAAAGAAAAATACACACAATTAGAAGACTTTATAAATGGAATAAAGATATCTAGCAAATTAGACTTCATAACCCAAAATAAAGAAGTTTTTGAAAAAGAAGAAATAAACGAATTACTAGAATATTGTATAGTATTACTATTTAATTTAGGGAAAAAAGAGCAAAATATACAATATTTTAATTGTGTAAAAATTATCCAAGAAACAATAAATAAAATAAATTCAAATAGTAATTTTGATATGAGTGTTGACAATATGCTATTTAAACTATGGGAGGAAGTAAATGAAGAAAATTGTAGGAATTAAATTCAAAAAGCCTGGAAAAACATATTATTTTGACCCACAAGATTTAATACTAAAAGAAGGAGATAAAGTAATAGTTGAAACAGCTTTAGGAGATGAATATGGTGAAATACTAATTGGAAATAAAGAAGTAAATGAAGAAAGCCTAACAAATCCACTAAAAAAAGTAATAAGAATTGCAACTGAAAAAGACAAAAAATCATATGAAGAATATAAGAAAAAAGAACCAGAAGCATTAAAAAAATGTCAAGAAAAAATAGAAAAACATGGACTAGATATGAAACTAGTAGATGCAGAATACAAATTTGATGGAAGCAAATTAGTGTTCTATTTTACTGCTGATGGAAGAATTGACTTTAGAGAACTTGTAAAAGACTTAGCATCTATATTTAAAACAAGAATAGAATTAAGACAAATTGGAGTTAGAGATGAAATAAGAAGAATAGGAGGAAATGGAGCATGTGGCAGAGAGCTATGTTGTTGCTCATTTCTTGGAAACTTTGAAACAGTATCAATAAAAATGGCAAAAGAGCAAAACATATCATTAAACCCATCAAAAATTTCTGGATGCTGTGGAAGATTAATGTGTTGTTTAAAATATGAACAAAACGTATATGAAGAAAAATTAAGCAGACTACCTAAAATAGGAGCAATTGTGCAAACAGAAGAAGGAACAGGAGAAGTTTGTGGAATAGAAACTTTAAAAGAAATAATCAAAGTCAAATTAAATGATGGAGAAGAGACATACTACAAAAAATTTAATAGCAAAGATATAAAGATAATAAAAGATGCAGAAGATGAAGAAAAGTTAGATGTCGAAAACCAAGAAGATTTAAAAGAATTAGAGAAACTTGAAAAATTGGAGAAAATGGAAAGTAAAAATACAAATGAAGACATATAGCTTTTAAGGGAGAAGAAAAAAATGAAAACACTTATAAAAAATGCTGTACTATTAGACATGGTAGGGGAAGAACCTAATATACGTAAAACAGACATATTAATAGAAGAAAACAAAATAAGTAAGATAGAAGAAAAAATAGAAGATGAAGAAGCAGTAGTAATTGATGCAAAAGAAATGGTAGTAATGCCAGGATTAGTAAATACTCATACTCATTTAGCAATGAGTATTTTTAGAGGATATAAAGACGACCAAAAAATGATGGATTGGCTAGAAAATGCTATATATCCAGTAGAAGATAAATTAAGTCCAGAAGATATTTATTGGAACTCTTTTTTGTCATGCATTGAATTAATAAAAAGTGGAACTACAACATTTAATGATATGTATTTCAGAATGGACAAAACAATAGAAGCTGTTGAACAATCAGGATTAAGAGGAGTTATTGCATGGACAGTATTAGATTCTGCAATAAAAGATAAAATTACAAGAACAAGAGAATATCACGAAAAATATAATTATCCAGATAGTAGAATAAAAATATATGTATCAGCACATGCGCCATACGCATGTAGTCCAGATACAATGGAATTATGCGTTGACTTAGCAAAAGAGTTAAATACAGGATTACATATCCATTTATCAGAAACTCTAAAAGAAGAAAAACTAATAAAAGAAAAATACAACAAAACAGGAACACAATATTTAAATGATTTACATGTATTTGATGTACCAGTTGTATTAGCCCATGGAATATATATTTCAGATTCAGACTTAGAAATATTAAAAAATATAAAAGGTGGAATATCACATAATCCAATAAGTAATTGTAAATTATCATCAGGAATTTGTGATGTAACAAAACTTAGAAAAAATCACATAAATGTTGGAATAGGAACAGATGGAATAGGAAGTACAACAACATTAGATATGTTTGAAGAAATGAAAACAGCAGCATATTTGCAAAAAATAAACACAATGGAGCCAACATCAATCAAAGCATATGACATTTTAAAAATGGCAACAATTGAGGGTGCGAGAGTTTTAGGACTAGATGATGAAATAGGAACAATAGAAGTAGGAAAAAAGGCAGATTTAATCTTTATAAATACAAATAAAACACATTTATATCCTGAAAATGATTTATGTACGAATTTAGTATACTCAGCAAATGGTTCAGACGTTGATACAGTCATAATAGACGGAAAATTAATAATGCAAAATAGAAAATTATTAAACATAAATGAAAAACATGTGAAAAAAAATATTGCAAAAGTAGTAAAAAGGTTGTTAT
>CANCZH010000014.1 GCA_947382445.1 uncultured Clostridium sp.
TCCAATTATCTATTTTTTTCACAAAAGGCTTGACTTTTAATAGTTAGTCTCCTTTGTAAAATATATATCATTTGTTTTTCAATATGTATTATATTTTATTATATATTTTCAAAGTTTTCAATAATTCTATTTATTTTTTATAATGTAAATTTTTCCTTTTCATTTATTAAATATCTAAATCCTATTTTCAAATTTTCCAAAGCAATTTTGATATAAGTCTTATATAAAAGATTTGCTTAATAATAGATTTTCTATTTCTGCATCATAGCTTTCTATGTAATATGTATATAAATTCCCATTGTCTATTGTATTTGCTGTTATATTTATATTATTTTTCTCATTGTTTGGTGTTATTGTTAGTTGAGGTATATCTGGAGAGTTTTCATCGTTTGCATAAGTGTCTATATATTTATTTCCTATATACTTTTGTTCTATTGGCACTATTGTTTCCCAGTTTTCCTGGTTTTGTTTTTTCCTGTATATTACAAAGTATTTATCTTCTATGTCATAGCTTGACCAGTCTAGAATTATTTCTCCTTCTCCATTTTCTGTATCTGGATTTGCTGTGGATGTTAGTTTTAATTCTGGTACTTTTAATTCATATACTTTACTTATGTTTCCTACATAATCTTCAGCAACTAAATAAATATACTTTATTTTGTAAATTTCATTTATTCTTATTTCTTTATCTTTTGCTACCTCTGTACTATTTTCTGCTGTTAATATTGGATTCTCTAGTTTTTCTTCACTTGCTAAATATCTATATTTTACTACTCCTGAACCTTCTCCTAGTGTTTCATTTTCATCATGTGATGTTATTGTGATTGTACTATTGTGTAATGTTGCATTTGTTATGCTAGGTGCTGTATTATCTATTTTATCTATTGTTATTTTTTGTATAGATATATTTCCTAATCCATCTTTATATAATACTGATAACTTTTTTTGTTTATATACATCTCCTGTGAATTTGTAGTCTCTTGAAAATATATTTTCATCTACTTTTGCTAATTGTAAGTCTTTTATATCATTAAATGCTACTTGAACTTGACCTATTCCATAGTCTGTTGCTGTAAATGTGAAGTCTTTTGATTTTGCCCAGTCTCCTAATATTTCTGTTCCTGACGTTGGTGTTGGTGCAATTGTATCCACTTTTGCTATTTTAAATTCTTGCTGTGTGCTATTTCCACAGTTATCTGTTATTGTTGCTGTAAATGTTTTTCCATTTGTATCACATTCTATTTCTGGTATGCATTCTACTTGATAGTTATTGTTTGAAACATTTCCGCCTCCCTCAAAAATAGTTTCTCCATATTCATTTGTTATTCTGATTGTTATTGTGTTGCAGTAGTTCTCTGTTCCACTTATTATAATTGGCTTTGTTTTACTCCATTCAGTTAATTCTTCTTTATTATCCATTGTTATATTAGATATAATTGGTTTTTTATCATCTATATTAAATTCCTTAGTAGCTAAATGAAAATCTACATGCCTTCCGTTTATTGTGAAGGTGTTTTTTAATCCTGCAAATGATGTTGCTTCGTTATGTCCATTAAATGTTATTGTTAGTACATTATTCCATGTTGTTCCATTTCTTGAAATACTATTTGATACACTAACATTATTTCCAAAGTATTGGTAACATGTAGTGCTACTGTAAACAGCTCCACTAGGAGCTGTCATACTTGTATATAGCTTATATACATTATCTGTTTCTTTTATTAACTCACATCTATTAACTTGCCCAATATATGTATTACATATTACACAGTATCTATTATTTTCCTTTAATTCATTATCACTATAATAATATTGATAATGTATGGCTGTACTACTACTATATGTATAGTTACATATTGAACATTTACCTAGATTTAAACAAGTTATTATACCATTACTGTTTTTGCATTTATGTGAATTAGTTGTATACTGTAAGCAGTTTTTGCATATTGAATATCCACTATAACTTCCATTGTTATTATCATATCTCATTGAATGTGCTTTTCTTCCTTCTGTGGTTTCTTCAATATATCCACATGTGCAAACTTTTCTTAATACATTTTTTGGATTACAATCATTTGCGCTTCCCATTGTCCAGCTACTTGTATAACTATGTATTTGTTCATTCCTTTTTTGATTACAAATAGTACATTCTTCCCAATGTGAATTTTTATCATAATTTGTTTTGTATATATGCTCATGTTCTATATTAGTATTGTCTTCTAAATCAGTAACATCAATTGTTGTAATATCATTTATATTTTGTATTTCTTCTTTTTGGGCTATTTTTTGTCTTATGTTTTCTATTAGTGATATTTTATTGATTTTGCTATAAAATAATGCTAATACCCCCAAAATTAATATTATTGCTATTATCTTAAAAATCTTTTTCATTTGTTTCCTCCTAGCTTTATTATCTATTTTTAGTATAAGTTATTATCTTTTTAAAGTGTATTGAAATACGCTAAACAACATATATAAAATATACATAAAATATCTACTAGAAAGTTCAATTTTCCTACTATATAAAATTGATTTTTTATCTTTTTATTTTACTTTTATTTTGTCTTTTATGTTATTAAATTTTCCTTCTCCTATTCCTGGTACATTCATTAATTCTTCTATTTTTTTGAATTTCCCATTTTCTTCTCTATATTGTATTATTGTTGTTGCTAAAGCTTCTCCTATTCCTTTTAAGTTTTGTAGTTCTTTACTATCTGCCTTGTTTATGTTTATAGTTTGGTTTTGTTCATTTGTTTCTGTTTGTGTTATTCCAGCATTTGTTTCATCAATAATATTGGTTTCATCTTCATTTTTATTTGGAATGTATATTTTTTGTCCATCTTCTAGTTCATATGCTAGGTTCACATTTTTTATGTTTGCATTTTCTGTTAGTCCATTTGCTTTTTCTATTGCATCTGCTATTCTGCTTCCGCCTTTTTAATTCTATTACTCCTTGATTTTTTACTTCTCCTGTTATGTATATTATTATCGTTTCATCTGCAATTTCTACTGGCTTTTCTTCTGTTTCTATTATTTCTGTAATTGGCTGTATTATATTTTCTTTTTTCTCATAGCTTTTGTCTATTACTTTTATAATTGTTAATATTGCTAATATTCCTACTATTGCAAATATTATAATTTTTTCTTTTTCTAATTTTTTAAACATTTTTTCCTCCTTTTTTAAAATATATTGTTTTTTGTCGAAAAATGAGATATAGTATTGTAAGTTTAATATGAGGAGAATTTTATGAAACGAACAAGAATATTATTTTCGTTTTTTATTTTTATTACTTTATGTAATTTTGTTTCCCTTTGTTTTGCTTCTGCTCTTGATGATAAGACATCTGAACTAGAAAATTCTTTAACATCAGAGGCTTGTTTGATTATGGAATCTTCAACTGGCAAGGTTATTTATGAAAAGAATGGTTATCAGACAAAATATCCCGCTAGTACTACTAAGATTCTTACTGCTATTTTGGCCATTGAGCATTGTAATTTAGATGAAAATGTTACAGCTAGTGAGTTTGCTATTAATTCAATTCCTAGTGGTTATTCAACTGCTAATATTCAAATTGGTGAAACTCTTTCAGTTAAAGATTTATTATATGTTTTAATGCTTCAATCTGCTAATGAAAGTGCTGTTATTTTGGCTGAACATATTTCTGGCTCTCATGATGCTTTTGCTGAGTTGATGAATGAAAAAGCAAAAGAAATTGGTTGCATGAATACTAATTTTGTGAATAGTAATGGTGTTCATAATGAAAATCATTATTCTACTGCTTATGACTTAGCTCTGATTGCTAAGTATTGTATGCAGAATGAAACTTTTAGAGAGATTGTTAAGACTACTTCTTATTCATTGCCTGCAACAACTGCATATCCATCTGATACTAGAATTTTTACTAATACTAATAATTTAGTTATTTATGATGGTAGAAACCGTCCTGATAATTATTATTATGAGTATGCTACTGGTATAAAGACTGGTTATACAAGTAATGCTAAGAATTGCCTTGTTTCTTCTGCTACTAAAAATGGAATGGATTATATTTGTGTTGTTCTTGGTGCTAGTATTAATTATGGAAGTAGTGGTTCTATAAGTGCTAGGTATGTTGATACTATTTCACTTTTCAATTATGGTTTTGATAATTTTTCTTTTAGAAAGCTTAAACCTGAAAATTCGAATATAAAAACTATTGAAATTGAAAATGCTACAAAAGATACAAAAAACTTGGATTTATTAGTTGCTAGTGATGTTACTGTTTTAACAAGTATTGATAACAGGGATTCTGATATTGAACCTGAAATTGTTCTTAATGATAATGTCGTTGCTCCTATTTCTAAAGGTGATATTATTGGTAAAATTTCTTATGATGTTGAAGGTTTACGTTATACTGCTGATTTAATTGCTGCTAGTGATGTTATTGAGTCTAAATCAAATAAATTATTATTAAATTTGTTTTTAATTTTGCTTTTAATTGGAGTTATTGTTTTTGGAACTAGGTTTTATAATTTTAGAAAAAGAAAATTGAATATGAGATATTTAAAAACAAAGAGAGGCTAATTAATTATATAGCCCCTCTCTTTTATATTTAATATTGATATTGTTTCATGTCTTCACCTATTACTATTGTAAAATCACAATCTTGTTTATTTTTCCCTATTGCTTCGTCTCCATATCCTAATGTATCTATTAATTCATCTACTACTTCTTCTTTTTTCTCTGTTCTGTTAATTACTTTTGTTGTTTTGGCTAGTGTTGTTGTTCCTACATCTTGTATATTATATCCTTTTTCTTCAAGCCTTTTTTGTGTTGTCTCTAATATTGTTTCATCTTGTGTTGCATTTAGTAATTGTATTTTTATATTTGATGGTTTTAGTATACTTACTTCCGCTCCTGCATCATATTCTTCTTGTTTAAAAGTAAATAGGTTTTGTATTATTTTTTTAGTTTCTGTTTTATTTACTCGATAGAATGATAGTCCCTCTGGTGAACCTGGTTGTGGAGCTCCAAACATTGCTGGTGTTCCTGGTAAATATTCTGTTTGTATTGACGAAACATCAAATTCAATTGCTGCTGGTGAATATTTCATAACATAATCCATATCTAAATTTGTTTCTATATTTCTGAATGCTATTTCTATTAATTCATTTATTTTATTTACATTCTTAAATTTTAATGTTTGTTTAATTGTCTCTGTTATGAATAATCTTTGTGTTTTCATTCTTCCTAAATCGTTGTCACCATATTCTATTGGATAACTTGTACCATCATTATTATGTCTGAATCTAACTAATCCTTCTGCTTGATTACCATTTAACTTCTGAAGTCCTTTTTTTAGGTGGATCGCTAGGTTTTGCCCTGCATCATCATAGTTCATGTCTATTGGAACATCAAATTCTACTCCTCCTATTGCGTCTACTAATTCAATTAATCCGCCATTTCTTATTATTACATAATTGTTAATGTCTAATCCTGTTATTTTATTTACTGAACTTATAATTCCATTTATTCCGCCTACTTGGTATCTTGCATTTATTTTATCATTTCCTCCTGCTGTTGCTTCACTTTTCCCAACAAATGTGTCTCTTGGAATTGAAAGCATTGATGCTTGTTGTGTTCTTGGATAATATGCACAAATCATTATTGTGTCTGTTAGTTCAATTCCTTCATCTGTGCTTATTCCTAAAACTAAACAGTAAATTGGTTTTAAATTTGCTAAGTCTGCTTCTGTTTGTCCTGTCGCAAAAAGTGCAACTTGTTTTGCTCCTTTTTTTAGCATTTTATTCCAATCCCAATTGTTTGTAAAGCCTAACCATCCCACAAAACATCCTATTAATAATATTATTAATAGAATCATTATTAATATTATTTTTAGTATTGTTTTTAATATTTTTTTGAAGATTCCATCTTTTTTCTTTTTATCCTTTTTGTCTTTCTGGTTTGTATTTTTATTTTCTTTTACTTGTTTTTTACGTTTTTTTTCTTCCTTTTCTTCTTGCTCACGTTTTTCTCTTCTACTCACTTTTTAACTCCTACTACTAATTTATTTTTGAATTATATCAGAATTCTTAGCTTTTTTCAATTATTTTGATACAGTATTAATAATAAAGTTGTTTTCATATATCATTTTTCCTATGTGTGATTTTTCTATGTTTTTTTGTATCTGTCCATTTGCACATATTGGATTTATTATGTATAGAAATGCTAGTATGCAGTTTATAATTAGAAATCCTTCTACTAATCCATATATAATTCCACCAGATTTATTGAATTGTTTGATTATTGGTAAGTTTCCTATTATATCTGCTATTAAGTTTAGTGCAAGTAATGCTATTCTTAGTACTATTATTAAACCTATAAATGTTATACCTTCTACAAGTGTTGCTGTAAGGCTGTCTGCTACATATTGTGCTGTATTTTGTTTTGAATTATCTATTGCTTCTGTTATATATTTTTCTGTTATTTTTATTATTGGATTATTATTCTTTTCTTCTTCTGAAATGTTGTTAAAGTCTATATCTTTTATACTTGTATAAATGTTTTCATTTATTTTCTCGTCTATTTGTGTGTTTGCCATAATTTGGCTTGCTATTGGTTTATAGAAAAGTAGTGCTACTAGTATTGAAATTATAAAGGCTAATAGTTTAATTCCTACTTTTATTAACCCTTTTCGATATCCCATATAAACAAATAAAAACATTACTGTAATTATTATTAAATCTATTAAAATTCCCATAACTCTCCTTATAAGTTAATAATATCTATTTTATCGTTATAAATCATTATTCCTATTTTGTTAGATATTATTACATTTTTTATTTCTTGATTGCTTATATATTTTTTTACAAGCCATCCTTTGTAGTTTACAAATTGAACTTCTTTTCCTAAATTTAGAGCTATTATTTTTCCTTTGTCTGTAACATCTTTTATACTTCCTTCTATTATGTATGTTTTTTCTTTTCCAGCTGTGTTGTTTAATTTTAGTCTGTAATCTGATTTAAAAACACTTGATTCTTCTTTATCAACTCTAAAAAATGCTCTGTCTAAATTTATACCAACATATGCTGTAAGATTTGTATTTTCGTATATTTTTTCGGTTGAATTTTCGGTTATTTTTAATATATAACTATCAAAACTACATAATAATTGGTTTTTCTTTTGATATTTTAGTCCTGTTATCATTTCATTTGCCCCAGCTTCATATGTATTTACAGTTGCTTTTTCAGAATTTGTTGTTGCTTTTTCTACTGATATTATCTCTATTTTGGTTGATGGTGATATCCTAGAGTTATCTATTTCTGCAATTGCTAAATACTGATTGTCTTCTGATATTTCTGTTTCCATTACATATGTTGATAGGTATTTGCTAAATAATAGTTCTCCTTTTGGATTATATAACATCACTATTGATTCATATGTTGTTCCTGTTATTGACACTGCTACATATCCATTTTTATTTACACTTATTTTTGAGACTTTTCCTTCTATATCTTTCTGCCATATTAGATTATTTGATTTTATTAAACATATTTTTTGTGATCCATAATCTCCTAATGCTATGTATTTGTTTTGCGAATCTGCTATTGGTCTTGATAGTGTCATTTCTATGTTTTCAGTTTGTTTTCCAGCTGCATTATAAAATATTATATTTCCATCATCATAGATTACTATATTTTTGTCATATGCGTATATTAGTGAGAGATTTTCTGTATCAATTACTAGTGTATTTGCTTCTTTTTCTGTGAGTTCTTTTCTTAGTATGTATTTGTCTATGAATGTTCTAAAGCTTCTATTAGCAATATATAAAGCAACTATTACTAGTATTATTAATATTAGTATAGTTAGTATTGTTATGCTTAACATTTTTTTGTTTTTTCTTTTTTCTTTAAATTTTTCTAAAGAATATTGTTTCATTTGTTTTCTCCCTTTTATATACATATTTATACCAATTAATTGCTTTTTTTTCAACTATTTAGTCGTATTTTGTTTTATTATATTTCGGAGATTAATTTTTTAATCAATAATAATGAAATATTAAATTTTATGCTAAAATTAAAGAATAAAAATAGAGAATAAATTATTTAGTGACGCGCAGTTTCGAAGCTTTGAATAGAAGCTGTAAAAGCTTGCTTTGTACAGCTTCTTCAAATGCGAGCCGCAAGGAACAAATAATTTTATTCTCTATTTTTATTTTATAATATTATTTTATTATTTCTCTTATAAATACTAAATTTCCATCATCTGTTTTTAATCGTATATTAGGAAAAGTATATCTCATAAATTCATTTGAGAATATCGTTTTGGTTATTACTGATTCAGAATTTATTTTCTCACCATTATATACCTTTCTTGCTCTTTCTTGATATGTATGTATTGCAATAACTGTTAATATTGCATCTATTATTAATACAACTAGCATTATTTTAGCTATTATCTCTTTTTTAGGAATTTTATTTATTAATTTATCTATTCGTGGTTTCACTAGATAAATCATCGCCATTGATAAAAATCCCCAATAGGAACTATATCTTATGCAAATTCTTCCGTTTAAATTATATGGTAAATAGCTATAATCCCAGAATCTCGCTCCATACATTGCTTCTAAAATAAAACTTACTAAATATTCTATAACTGCTCCTGCTATCATCCCATATATAAATATTTTTACTCTTGATTCTTTAAATCTTTCAAGTAACACTATTATTAAAGCGGCTCCTAAACCATATATAGGACAGAATGGTCCAAAAACAAATCCCTTTCTACATTCCCATATACCCATTGTTAGAAAACCAAATAGTGTTTCTAAAATCATTCCTAATACACTAAAAATAATAAAATACCATATTAAATTTACTATATATTCTATTGTTTCTTTTTTCACTTTATTCCCCTTTAATTTCTTTTTGTATTTTACTATATATGCTCCTTTTTTGCAATATATATCGCTTTTTAGGGGAATTAAAATTAATTTATGCAGTATCTTTCCTTTTTCTTTTTTGTCTTCTTATTGGTAGTTTGTCATAATGTGGTATATAGTGGAAAAACCACTGTAATTGTATTCAATCCTCATCTACTTCTTCCATTATTGTTAGATTGTTTATTGAAAAACGTAAACATTCATTTATAAATTCATTTACTGATGGTAAATTGTTTTTTGCCACTATATTTCTTAGTTCTTCTAATAATTCTGTTTCAATTCTACATGTAAATTGTTCATAATCTTTTCTTTTTCTTGACTTTATTACAAAATCTGTCATTTTCTTCACCTCGTTGTGTATTTTATTACATATTACAGATTATTAATATACTCACATATGAGTTTATTTAGAGTTATTAAAGAATTATACATCTGTATATTTTTTTATTTTATGTTGCTTTATATTTATACTGGTGGTATAATAATAATTTGGTAAAACATTTTAATAAAGAAAGGTGATTTTATGATAGGAAAAAGAAAAGTAATATTAGTTGGAACAGGATTCGTTGGAATGAGTATGGCATATTCTTTATTAAGTCAAGGAAGTGCTAGTGGTGTTAATGAATTGGTTTTAATAGATGTTTTAAAAGAAAAAGCTGAAGGCGAAGCTATGGATTTATGTCACGGTTTGCCTTGTTCTTCTAGTAGTATGAAAATTAAGGCTGGTGATTATTCAGATTGTAATGATGCTGATATCGTTGTTATTACTGCTGGATTAACTCAAAAACCTGGTCAAACTAGACTTGAATTGTCAACTGCAAATGCAAAAATAATGAAGGATATTACTAAGCAAGTAGTTAGTAGTGGATTTAATGGTATTTTCCTTATAGCATCTAATCCTGTTGATTTGATGACTAAGGTTGTTCAAGAA
This sequence comes from uncultured Clostridium sp., assembly GCA_947382445.1. The sequence goes on from CANCZH010000014.1 coordinate 9,856, forward strand.
GTTTCTAAATTTCCAACACAAAAAGTTATTGGGTCTGGTACTGCATTAGATACTGCTAGATTGAGATTTTTACTTGGTGAATATTTGAATGTTTCTAATAAGAATGTTCATGCTTATATTATGGGTGAACATGGTGATTCTTCTTTTGTTCCTTGGGATCATGCTTATGTTGGTTGTAAAAACATTAAGGATATTTTAAAGGATGCAAATAAGAATTTATCTGACTTAAATAATATTTATGTTAGTGTTAGAGATGCTGCTTATGAAATTATTGAGAAGAAAAAAGCTACTTATTATGGTATTGGATTAGGTTTATCTAAGATTATTAAAACTATTTTAAATAATACTAATGAAATTTTAACTGTTTCTGCTTATTTAAATGGTGAATATAATCATAATGATATTTATATTGGTGTTCCTGCCATAATTAATAGTGATGGTGCTAGAGAATTGCTTGAACTTAATTTAAATGAAAGTGATCAAGCTAAACTTGATAATAGTTGCAAAATTTTATCTGAAAATATGGAAAAGATAAGAGAAGAAATTAATAAATAATAGTGTTAAAATGGGAACTTAAGATGTTTAACACAAAATTATTAAGCTAAAATATTGAAAATAAAAAAGCAAATTAAATAAAAAATGTTTAAAAGTGCTAACGAAGACTTTTAAACATTTATTAAAAAAATTGACTGAGGGTGCATGGTAACGTCCATGGAGAGGCTCAGTCAATTTTTTTTAGAAATGATAAAAGGCGAAGTGTAGTCCTTAAAAAAATTTTTTATTTAATTTACTTTTTATAAATATCAATAATAAAATAATTTTGTGTCAAACATCTCCATCCCCATTTTGACACTATTTTTTTATTTCTTCTAATAGTTTTTCATATCCGTATTTTAGGTAGTTTTCCCAAAGTTGTTCATAGTTCTTTAATTTGTCTACTGGTTTTTCTAGATTTCTTTGAATGCAATTTTCTCTAAATGTTTCTTGTATTTCAAATTTTTCTTGTATTTTTTCAAATATCTCTTTTCCTTTTTCAGTATTTATTAATGCAAGTGACACACCTTTGTGATCATCAAAATTTTTTATTGTTCTTTCAATCCCCCAAAAATCTCCTAGTGTAATATCACCTACTCTATTAAAACTTGTATATTTACATTCATAACATGATTCTCTTAAAACAATGTCTTGTAAAAATAGTCTGTAAAATTCATCTTCTTGATTGTAGTTGCTTACATAACTCTCTCCATTTTCAAAGTCTATTTTTATGTTTTGTGTATATTCATTTTCCTTATGCCTAAAATTTATTTTGATTATTTTTGAATTATACTTATTTTCTAATTTTTTTAGATAATCTTTAAATACTTTTGGTGATGGTACTCCATGACATATTATATCACATGTATATAGTTTTTCTTGGTTTACTCTTTTTCTATTTAAATATGCTTTTAATCCATCTATTTGGCATGGTGTTCCTGAAAATAACACTTTTTTATTTTTCTCTAAATCTTCTTTTGCTTCAATATATGTGTTTTTTATTTCACTTTGAATATATTTTGAACCTTGTAATTTGTATAAATCTTCTATTTTATCAATTCTAATATGTTCAACTTCGTTAAATGCATTGTATGCTGCTCCATATATTATTCCATTATCTTCTAATATTATTTTCGCATATTCGTAAAATACTCCTCCTGATGAGCTTTTTCCCCTTATATCTTCATTTTTATTTTTCATTGCAAATATTCTTTGATTTTCGTTTGGAGTATTATCTTTTACAAGATTAGGGCAATTTTTCTTACAAATTCCACAATTTGTACAATATTTGTTGATAATTTCTGGGTATAAAAATCCTTTTTCATCTTGTTTCATTTTTATTGCTGAACTTGGACATACTTTTTCACAGCTACTGCATCCTGTACAATTATATTTACTCTCAACTAAATTCATTATATTTCTCCATTTAATGATTTTTTTAAATATTCCATTGATTTTCTTCTATTTTCTAATTTTAATTTTTCAACTTCGTCATAATCAATTAGTTCATCAACAAGATGGTCTATATGTTTTACATTTGTTATGTCTCTTTCGCTTAGATTAAGTCTTTCTAATATATCTTTTATTTTTGTAGAATCACCTGCTGTTGTTACAAATTGTTTTTTGTATATTATTGAAAATATTGTTCCATGGAATGTTGCTGTTACTATGTATTTAGCTTTTTTTACATATCCTAAAAATTCAAATATATCAGCATTTATATTTTTATCTGCCCATGGATTATAAAATCCAATTGAATATATTTTTAAGTTTTTATTTTTTGCAAGTTCTTGTATTTTTTGTTTTCTATCTGGTGATACTCTGTAATCATATATTAAAATATAGTCTTTATCTTCTGGTTCAACTGCATATTTATCAAAATCTTCTATTAATAATGTTGGATCTAATACTAATTCTGCATCAATTCCTGCAACTTCTTTAATAAATCCTAATGTTCCTCTGTCTCTTGCAGAAAAATTTTTTATATTTTCTAATGTTATTTCGTTGTTAAAATATTCATCAAATAATTTTTTGTTTGTACCATTTGCACTTGGTGCATATGTGAATACATTATCACAATTTAATCCATGACCATAGTATTCTTTTTGATGTATAAATGATGTATTTCTTAAATTCCATAATTCGTCACTTCCTATAATTATTGAATCATATTGGTGCTTTTCTGGATTATATATTTCTTCTGATATATTCAAATGTCTATTTGATTCTTGTATTTTACTATTTATTACTATTTTAGATGTGTCTATCGGACTGAATTTCGAGTTCGAATAGCACTTTTTTAATTTTAACTTTTTTTCTCTTTTTTTAGTTATTTTTGGTTCTTTAAATTTTAAAAATTCAACATCATGTCCCATGCTTTTTATAACTTCTTGTAAAGAAAATGCTTGTAGTGTTGCCCCGAAGTTAGGATTAGCATCGTGTAATGTACATATTCCAACTCTCTTCATTTTATTCCTCCTTTTTTATACGCATAAAAAAAAGACAATCCATATTAAAAAATTAATTTTGAATGTAATAAGTATTGTCTATGTGATGTGTCTTTTTTCTTCAGGTAATTAATACATTTATATTTTATCATATTAGGTCGTATTTTGTCAATTTTTACGTTTAATATTAATTTTTTTATTGTTTTCTCTCTAAATCTTTCCATTTTTTGCTTTTGGTCTTTTTATTTAATTTGCCTTTTTATAATTCTAATTGTATTAATATTTCAATATAATTTATTAGATTAGGTTATAATATTTTTAAATTTGCTTTACGTAAATTTTGGAAAAGGAGATATTGGTATGAGACCTACTGTTTTAGAAATTTATACAAAAAATTTTAAATATAATTTAGAACAAATTCAAAATTATGTTGGAAAACATATTGAAATTATGCCTGTTATAAAGGCTGATGCTTATGGGACTTATTTGAACCATAAGATTGAATTAATTGAAAGATTTAATATTGTTGCTGTTGCTATTCCTGATGAAGGAGCTTTTTTAAGAGAAATTGGATTTAAAAATGAAATTTTTGTTTTGAATCAGCCATCTATTAGTGAAATTGATACAATTATAAGCAATTCTCTTACTGTTCGGAGTTGCTGATTTTAATTTTATTTGTAGTCTAAATGATGTTGCAAAGGATGCTAATAAGGTTATAAAAGTTCATTTAGAAGTTGAAACTGGAATGAATAGAACTGGATTTTTCTTGAATGATTTAAAATCTCATATTGATGAAATTTTAAGTTTATCTAATATTTGTGTTGATGGTTTATATTCTCATTTGTCTTCTGCTGATGAAAATATTGAGTATACTAATATGCAATATAATAAGTTTATAGAGGCTAAAAGTTTTGTTCTTTCTAAAACTTCTTTGAAATATATTCATCTTTCTGCTTCTTCTGGAATTTTGAACTTTAATAAATTTGGTTTTAATACTATAAGACCTGGTATTATTTTGTATGGTTTTGAACCATTTAATAATTCTTATAAATCATTAAATTTAAGACCTGTCGCTTGTTTGAAATCTAAAATAAATTTTATAAAGAATGCATGTGTTAATGAAAGAATTGGTTATTCTGGAAGTTTTACTTTGACTAAGGATTCTGAAATTGCTACTGTTCCTATTGGATATGCTGATGGGATGGATAGGTCTCTTTCTAATAATCGGTTTTGTTGTTGTTAAAAATACTTTAGTTCCTATTGTTGGTAAAATTTGTATGGATAGTTTTATGATTGATGTATCTGGCTTAGATGTATGCGTTGGTGATGATGTTTATATTTGGGATAATAAAAATTTAACTCTTGAAAGCGTTGCACAGAAAGCTAACACAATTAACTATGAATTTTTATGCAGAATTTCTAAAAGAGTTCCTAGAGTGTTTATATAGGCTCTGTATTATTGAAAATTTTATGTAAATATGTTATAATTTGCTTATTATAGGATTTAGGAGGATTTTAGACTATGTATCATTTATCTTATGTTGATATCTATAATCGGATAATAAAACTTGGAAATCTTTCCTTATATGTTAGAACATCCAATCACGTACATGAGTTACTGGAATATCTGTATTCTGAAATGTGTGATATGTGTGATCGGCATATACTTTCGGAAAGGGGGCAGATTTTTAAAATTGAATATGGTGAGTATGGCATTGTGGTAAGCAGTATTTACCACTCTGATGCCAGACATATAAAAAGCTTTAGCACATACTCTGAGAAAGAATTCGAAGCATTGAAAAAATGCTTAGTAGCTTTGAGTAAAATTTTTCAAATCTATATAAAGTCAAATTCCTTTGAACAGAGCTTTGTAGTTGCTTTTATACGTCAGAAAAAAGTCGGGGTTGCGGGCTAATGCCCGCTTCCTTATTTATTTTGATTTTCTTGCCATTCATAATATTTTATTAAATATTCCCAGCATCCTTGCTTATCTGTTATTCCATCATAATTATTATTTATTCTTTTTATTATTTCTTCTTTATCTATCCATTTTACAGTTGAAACTTCTTCTTTTTGAAATGTTAGTTTTGTTTCATCTATATCTGCATTCACAATATAATATTCATTAAAATGATTATTTATTATATCACCTTTTGTTTGTGATGATATTCCTGAACCTATATAAGTTATCTCATTTTTATTTATCTCTATTCCTAGTTCTTCTTTTGTTTCTCTAATTATTGATTGAAATCCAAATTCTCCTGCCAATACATGCCCTCCTGACGTTATATCCCATGTATTAGGCCACAATTTCTTTTCTGGACTTCTTTTTTGTAATAGTACTTGATTTTTTGAATTTATTACAAATAAAGCAACTGCTTTATGCCATAATCCTTTTTTATGACATTCTTCTCTTGTTTCTATTTTTCCTGTATATTCTCCTCTTTCGTTTAAAACATCAAATTTTTCTTCCATTGCTTTCTCCTTTTTTCTTTTTTGATATTATACACTATATTTTATTTTTATGCAAACATTCTTTTGCTTTTTATTTTATATATCGTTATGTTATACTAATAAATAATTATTGATATTATTTGAACAGAGGTGATAAATACGAGAAAGAAAAACAATAAAATAGATGAAACTGATGAACAAGAATTAGAAGATAAAAAAAATAAACGTAAAAAGAAATTCAGAAAATTAGTTTTTATTTTTCTTGTTATTTTGCTTCTGTTTTTGATAGTTAATATTTTAATTTCTACTTTTAGATGGAAATCACTTGTTACAGATATGCTTTTAAACGAAAACTCTGTAATACTTGATTCTGATGGAAATATTATTGCTATTTTGGGTGATGAAAAAAAGAAAGAAAAAATTTCTTATGATAGTATTCCTAAAAACTTAAAAAATGCTTATGTATCTATTGAAGATGAAAGATTTTATTCTCATGGTGGGGTTGATTTAAAAAGAACTTCTGCTGCTGTCTTATCTTATATTGTACATTTTGGTTCATCTTCTTTTGGTGGTAGTACTATAACTCAACAATTAGTTAAAAATTTAACTGGTAATTCTTCTGATAAAATATCAAGAAAAGTTACAGAATGGTGGAATGCTTTGTGCTTGGAAGCTTTTACTTCTAAAGAAGAAATTTTAAAGGCTTATCTAAATAACATTTATGTAGGTCCTAATATATATGGTGTTGAAGCTGGTGCAAAATATTATTTTAATAAATCAGCTTGTGATTTATCTTTAGAAGAATGTGCTTTTCTTGCTGGAATTAATCATTCTCCAAATTCTTATAATCCTTTTTTATTGGAGAATATTTCAACTAAAATATCTAAGAGAGCTATTCTTGTACTAGATAAGATGAAAGAATTTAATTATATTTCTAAGGAAGAATATGATATTGCAGTAGCAAATTTAAATAAAGGTCTTAATTTCCAAAAAGGTAATATTGAAGTAGGTACTAATGTTTATTCTTATCATACTGATGCTCTAATATCAGAAGTTACAGATGAGATTTCTGATAAATATAAAATTTCTACAACTTTTGCTACAAATTATCTAGAATTATCTGGCTGTAAAATTTATAGTACACAAAATTCTAATATCCAGAATGAAGTTGAAAAAGAGTTCGAAAATAGTAAATATAGTTTACCATCAAAAAATGGAAAAGACTCTTCGCAAGCTGCTATGGTAATTATGGATCATAATAATGGATATATTTTAGCTTGTGTTGGTGGACTAGGTAAAAAAACTGATGTTAGACCTTTGAATAGAGCAACTCAAAGTATTAGGCAAACTGGCTCTGCTATGAAACCTCTTGCAATTCTAGTTCCTGCTATTGATAAAAATATAATTACTCCTTTATCTACATTTGATGATACAGAAAGAGATTTTGAAAAGGGTTATCATCCAATAGATTATAATGAATGTTTAGGTGAAATTACTTTGAAAAGAGCAGTGGAATCTTCTCAGAATATACCTTTTGTGGAAATTATGGAAATTTTAAAGCCTAAAAATTCTATTAAGTATTTAAAGAAAATGGGAATTACTACTTTAACTAATAATGACGAGGGATTATCTTTAGCATTAGGTGGCTTAGATAAGGGAATTAGTCCTTTGGAAATGGCTGGTGGATATAGTACAATCGCTAATAATGGGGAATATATTGAGCCTACTTTTTATACTAGAATAGATAAGCATAATGGAAAAGTTCTTATTAATACAAATCAAAAGAAAACTAGAGTCTTTTCTGCTGAAACAGCTTATACTGTAAAGAGTTTACTTACTGAACCTGTTTTAGGCGAACATGGTACTGCTACTTATTGCAAAATTTCTGATATTGATGTTGCTGCTAAAACTGGAACTACTGATGAAAATTATGACCGTTGGCTTTGTGGTTTTACTCCTTATTATACTGCTGTTACATGGTTTGGATATGATATTAATGAAACTATTGAATTTAACAAAAATAATCCTGCTGGCTTAATTTGGGCTAATGTAATGAATAGAGTTCATTCTAGACTTCCTAGTGCAAATTTTATATTACATAATTAATATATAAACAACCTCTACTTTCTGTGTAGAGGTTCATTTTTTAGTTATCTTGGTATTTTCTTTTGTTTCTTATATATATTGTTATTATCAGTATTATTGACATTTCTACTAATCGTATAAGAATTAGCTGTAACATTTCTTTTGTATTATTTTCTAATCCTGTAGAAATATTTATTATGAATTCTGTTGTTGCTTGATTATCTTCTAATGTTATTTCACTAAATCCTGCTTCATTATTACTATTCTCTGCTGTTACTAAATTTTTGATTGTTCCTATTTTGCTTTTATCTGTATTTGTTAATACTAATGTATATTCTCTTGTTTCTCCTACTTTTAGATTTTGTACGTGTAGTATTGCTTTGTTTTTATTTATATTCCATTCTGGATTATTTTCATCTAGTGCTTGATATCCATCTGGAATATAATTATTAAGTTCTGTGTTTCCTTCTATTTCACTATTGTTTGTTACTTTTATTTTGTAGTATGTTTGTATATTATTTTGTGTTTGTTTTTTTGGTACTTCTAATTTATATAGTGTTTCATTTACAGTATTCTGTTTTTCGTTTATTATTATTTTTTCTATTATCTGTTCTACTTTTATATTAAATTTAAGTTTTCTGTATTTGTATACTACTTTTAATGGATTTCTTGTTAAAATATATTCTTCTTTTTCTGGCTTTTCTTCTAGTTTGTAATATGGTATTTCTATTTCATTTGTTCTTATTTTGTCATTTTGGTGGCCATTTTTTGTATCTTGTTTTAATATTTCTCCAGTATCTTTATCAATATATTCTGTTACTATTTTTGATTTATAAATATAATAATAGTTTACTTCTATTTCTTCTGATTTCATAGTTCCACTCCTATTTTCAGGATTTTTTTGAACTATATCATATTCTTTAAATTGTTTGGGTGATGTTTCGTATTTTTCACCTATCCATCCACTAATTGTGTCACTATTAGTTATTTTTTTATTAGTTGTTTGATCTATATAATTTATTGTTACATTTCCTGCTTTTGGTATGTAATAATAGTTTACTTCTATTGGATCTTTTGTAAATGTTCCTTCTTTGTTTTTAGGTATTCTGCTTTCATCTAATTTATAGTTTTTAAATTCTTTTTCTTTTGTACTATATTTATCTCCTTCATATCCTTCATGTATAATTTCATCTTCTAGTAGTTTATTTGTAATACTGTCTATATGTTTTTCTATTACTCCTTCTGAAATTCTTATATAATAGTAGTTTACTGTTTGAGGTTCTTTACTTAGAATGTATTCTTCTTTTTCTGGTTTTTCTATTATTTTATATAATGGTATGTCTATTGCTTTTGTTATTATTTGTTCTTTTTCTATTCCTGATTTTTCCTCTGTTTCTAATATTTCTCCTGTTGTTTTGTCAATATGGTTTATTGTTATGGTAGCCTTATTATAATCTATTAATGTATTTGTTATTGTTGTTTCTTTTATTGATTTTTTGTACCCCTTAGGAACTTCCTTTTCATCTACTTTGTATATTATTGCTTTTCCATTTTCATCATACTTTGGTAGATTAAATTCTTGTTTCCAATTATTTATCTCTGATACTTCAAATTCTTTTACTATTTCTTCACTATTTGTTTCTTGCATTTTTTCTATTTTTATTTTACTTATATTTTGTGTTAAGTTATTAGTTTTAAAAAATATTGCTCCTAAAAAGACAATTATTATTGCTATTATACTTATTTCAATTTTCTTAATTATTATCACCTCCTAATATCTTTTTTATTGTAAAAACAATATTATTTGGTCTTGTTTTATTTATATTATTATTGTCTTGCCATATTTTTTTTACTTCTATGTTTGCTGTTCCTGTTAATGTATTTGTTACTTTGTTTCCATTGATCGTTGGCACATATTTATCTCCATTTTTTAAAACAATTTCATCTTCTTGTACTGTATATATTATTTCTTTATTTGTTATTCGGTTATATTTTATAAGTCCATCAAATTTCCAGTTTGTTGATGTAAATGTTTGTGATTTTAAATACTTTCCATCTGCATATAACTTTAATGTATAGTTTTCTGGTCTTAGTTTTTGAGAATTATTGTCATCTTTCCATGTTTTTGTTCCTGAATATTCAATTATTTCTTCTTTTTTTGGTAAATTGAATTTCATTTTAAAATTTGCACTTCCTCCAAATCTTTCTAAGTAAAATACTGTTAATTTATGTTCTCCTTTTGAAAGAAGTTTAGTTCCAAATACATTATTTTCATATAAATCTTTTGTTATGTTGATATTTTGGTCTACTACATTGTTTGTATAAGTTTTATTTTGAGCAAAATTTATATATCCTTGTGCTATAATGCTAGCTGGCCCTCCCATATCTAATATTAGCGTATCATCTACAAATACCCATACATCATCATCTCCTGTGAATTCGAATATCATGTCTTCTAACTGTTTTGTTTGTGGATTATATGATTTTCCATCTTCTGTCATGTAAAAGTCTACATCTATTCTCATTCCATAATATAAATTGTTTCTTTGGGTTGTTTCTGTTTCATTATAGCATTCATTATTAAATGGGAATAATCCTAACATTCTATTATTCCATTCAGAAAGTCCTCCAACACTTCCGTTTGTGTAAGTCAAATTTATTATTAGAAGATTGTTTCCAATGTTGATAGTTTGAGTCCATATAATAATAGCCTGAATTTTCTTTTATAAATGGTAATTTATAATTTCTTAAAATTTGTTGATATGGTTTTTCACTTCCTACGTTTCCTTTTGCTTCTGCTTGTTCATACGTTGGAAAAAATATTGTATTGTTATTATTTTGATAGGTTAAAACTACGTTATTATTTGCTAATTTATTTTTTAGTATTCCCTTCATTGTACTTGATTTGTTTGTTGCGACTACTGGTACTCCATTTTTCATAATCATTCCATTTTGTAAGCCTCCATATAAACTAACATTTTTTCCATGCCATAAATCTGATAAGTCTCCTTGATTTCCTATTAGAGTGTGTGTCTTATCAATATTGTATTTTTCTTGCATTGATAGGTTGTTAAACTGGCCTATTGTTATTCCTCTTGCTTTTTCATTGAATTCTGTTGCATTGTAGTCATACAATGATGCATTAAAATATTCTATATTCTCTGTTATTTTAGTACAATTTTGGCTTGTTGCATATGATTTGATACTTGGAATCATTAAGTTAAAAATTGTTATTAATACTAAACTTGCTATCAAAATAATATATATCTTATTTTTCAAATTTTCTTTTCACCTCTATTTTGATAAAATTTTCTTTATTACTAATATAATATTTTCAGGTCTTGTTTTATTTGCATTGTTATTGTCTTGCCATACTTTTTTAGCTTCTATTGTAGTTGTTCCTGTTAGTGTGTTTATTACATTAGTTCCATTAATTGTTGGTACGTATTTATCTCCGTTTTTTAGCTCAATTTCATCTTCTTTTACTTCATATTTTATTTCTGTTCCCTTTGTGTAATCGTATTTTTGTAAGTTTGTAAATTCCCATGTGCCATTTTTACTTTGAAAGCTTTGTTCTTTTACATATTTTCCATCTGCATATAATTTTAGTTTATATGTATCTGGTCTTAGCTTTTGAGAGTTGTTATCATCTTTCCATGTTTTTGTTCCTGAAAATTTAATTGTTTCTGTTACATAGTATATTTTTATTATATTTTTTCCTTCATTTGTTCCTACTTTCAATCCTAGTCCTTCTTCTTTTTCTAATTTATATCCATTAGTTTTCTTGTTTTGATATGTTTTTATTATTGTTCCATAATCTGCTTTTATTGTTTCTGTTTTACTTTCATCTTTTTTTCCATCATAATAGTATTCTACTTTATAGTTATATTTGTTTATTGTGTTTGTTATTGTGTTTCCCTCTATTTTCTTTGTATATCCTTCTGGTACATTTTCTTCGTCTACTTGGTATTTTATTAGCTTTCCATTTTCATCGTATTTTGGTAACTTAAATGTATGTTTCCATCCTTCTTTTTCTCCTACTTGTTGTTTTTGTATTGATTCATTTGTATTATCAGTAGTAGTTGCTGCTAATACTATATTTAACGTTGTTAGTGATGCTAATATTAGTGTTATTAATACTAGTATTATTTTTTTCTTCATATTTTTTCCTCCTATTTTTAAAGAATAAATCAGAAAGCCATTAAATTACTATAATTTTTATTTTTCTATTTGACTTTCCGTTAATTTGTTAGTGTGCCAAATTTATGAAATAAATTTGTGTGCATTGTGTTTTTATGTATTAGGAAAGTCAGTATAATTTTCCTAATATATAAAAAAAATACCAAGGTTTTATAGCCCTTGATATTTTTTTTAATTATTTTTTATTTTTTTCTACTACTAATTTTTTGTATTGTGATTATAATACCATTTTTTTGTATTGTCAAGTATTTCCTTTTTTAGTTTAATTCTTCTTTTATTTTTGCTGCTTTTCTTCTAATTCTTGTTAGTGCTGTATCTACTGATTTTACATTACATTCTAATGTCTTTGCAATTTCTGCATATGATTTTCCTGTTTTAAATTCATTTAAAACATTTAGTTCTTTTGGACTTAGATTTTTTTCTATTTTTTTAGTTAATTCTTTGTAAAATTCTCTGTTTACTATTATTTCAGATGGATCTTCGCATTTATCATTTTTCAATAGTGTTATTATTTCTCTTGAATTGTCATCTTCATTATCTACATTTATGTTCATAGAAAAAGCTGTATTTAGTGGTATATGTTTTTGCCTATTTGATAGTTTTATTGCTGTTATTAAATACCTGTCAATACATATTTGTGCAAATGTTTTGAATGAGGCACCATTGTTTTCATCATATTTTTTAATTGCATAATAAAGCCCTATCATTCCTTCTTGAAAAACATCATTTTCATCTCCACCATATAGGAAAAATTTATTCGCATTATATTTAACTAAATTAGTATATCTCTCTATTAATATATTTATAGCAGTTGTATTATTTTCTTTACGAATTATACTAACTAATTCTTCATCTGTTTTTTGGTTATAGTCATTAATATAATTCATAGCCACCTCCTGAACAAGTTGAGCATAATATATCACATAAATCTAGAAATCTCAATGTTTTTTTGTGTTTTTTTATTATTTTATGCTACTTTTTGTTCAATTCGACAAATTTCGATTTTTATTGCATTATCTTGTCTGAGATGTTCATTAATAATTGTGGATTTTTAGAATCGTAACTTTCAATATAATATGTGTATTTGCTTCCTGTATCTGTTGAATTTAGTGTTATTATTATATTGTTTTGTTCCTTATTTCCGTCTATATTTATATTTGTTGCAGTTGGGCTTTTTTTATCATTTGCTACTTTGTCTTTATAAGTACTTCCTGTTAGTTTTTCTTCTAAACTGACTATTTTTTGCCATTCTGCTTCATTTTCCTCTTTTCTATAAATTACAAAATATTTGTCTGTTGTATCATAACTCGACCAATCTAAGATTATTTCTCCTTTTCCGTTTGCCGTATTTAAATTTGCTGTAGCTGTTAATTTTAATTCTGGTGCTTTGAATTCATATACTTCACTTATGTTTCCTACATAGTCTTCTGCTACTACGTATATGCATTTTATTTTATAAATATCTTTTATTTTTATTTCTTCATTTAATTTTACTTCTATACTATTTGACTTAGTTACTTCCGGATTTTCTAATTTCTCTTCACTTGCTAAATATCTGTATTTTACTACTCCCGAACCTTCTCCTAGTGTTTCGTGTTCATCGTTTGATGTTAGTGTTAAAATATTATTGTGGAATTTTCCACTTGTTATATTAGGTGCTGTATTGTCTATTTTGTCTATTGTTATTTTTTGTATTGACATATTTCCTAATCCATCTTTGTATAATACTGATAATTTTTTTTGCTTGTACACATCTCCTGTAAACTTATACTCTCTTATGTATTCGTTTTTTTCATTTAATGTTGCTTCATCTAATTCTTCTATATCATTGAATGCTATTTGAATATTTCCTATTCCTCCATCTGTTGCTTTGAATGTGAAATTTTTTGATTTTGCCCAGTCTCCTGTTATTTCTGTTCCTGATACTGGTTTTGGAGGTATATTATCAAGTTTAGCTATTTTAAATTCTTGTGTTGTACTATTTCTACAACTATCTGTTACTGTAGCTATAAATTTTTTTCCATTTGTATCGCATTCTATTTCTGGTATACATGTTACTGAGAAATTATTATTTATAATACTTCCATTTCCATTAAATATTATATTTCCATCTTCATCTTCAATTTTAACTGTTACTATATCACAGTAATTTTCTGTTCCTGATATGATAATTGGTTTAGTTCTACTCCATTCTGTTAATTCTTGTTTTTCATTTTCCATTGTTATATTTGTGATTACTGGCTTTACCAAGTCTGGCAAAATTGTTGCATCATTTATCCATATATACATGGTTCTTCCACCTAAGTTTATATATACACAACATATACAGTTTTCAGGATATTTAATTGTATTTTTTATTCTTACCCTAGTAGATATAATAAATTGTGTTGAACTAATTTTATTTACTAGTTTTTGTTCTTTTATATCAAAAGCTTCGGTATTTCCCATAACTCCTGCTAGTGAATTATATGTTGCTCCATTCATGAGATTTATTGTTGTTTCTATTGTATATGTTGGAGAAACTTGGGCATTATCTGTTGTTATTACTCTATTTGTGATTTCGCCATATTTTCCTCCACATACTATACATTTTAATTCATTATTGGCTGTTTGATTTATTCTATGTTCATTTGTATATCTCATAGTTTTACATTTGTTACATTGTCCTTGATGAGTACAATCTAATCTTACTCCACTTGATGTATAACAATCTTCAGCTCCTGTATATTCATATAATTTGTTATTCCAATTATATTGATGCCTTATACAATAATTGCAAACTGAACATTTTTTATCATGATTTCTATCACTCCATCCTATATATGATGAACCATTCCATACACATGCTTTTGTTCCATTTCTCGAATAGCCACATGAGCAAACATCAGTATACGAATTTGTATAATAACATGATTCATATCCTAATGCCCATGTTCTTATATAACTATGACTAATTTCATCGCATTTCTCTCCACAAATTGTACATTCTTTCCAATGTTTATTTTCATCATACATTGTTTTTAATGTATGTTGATGTTGAATAATTCCGATTATCTTCTAATTCAGTAACGTCAATAGTTTTTACTTCACTTACTGTTTGTATTTTTTCTTTTGGGACTATTTTGGGTTTTATATTTTCTATTAATGTTATCTTGTTTACTTTGCTACAAAATAATATTAATATTCCACAAATTAATACTATTGCTATAATCATTATTATCTTAAATATCCTTTTCATTCGTCTTCTATCCTCCTAAAATTAATTAACTACTCTATTTTTAATATAAGTTATTCTCTTTTCGAAGTATAGTAAAACGATCTTTTTAACATATATGTAATATACATAAAATAGCTTACTTAAAATTTTAAAGGTTCTATAGTTGAATTTGCGTAACTAAAAAAGTTGATAAATCAATAAAGTGTTTTTATAAAGTTGATTAAATAAAAAAAATGTGATATAAGGTAAATAGTGTATATTATATTAGGAGAAATTATGAGAAATACAAAAGTATATAGAGTTAATAATCCAACTGATGAATTTATAAAAATAAAGCATCGTGGAAGAATATTTACACCAGACTATTTAGTGGAAGATATTCTAGATCAAGGCAAATATATTATTGGAAACATTAATAAGAAGCATGTTATTGATAACAGTTGTGGAGATGGACAATTTATGATACATGTAATTGATAGATATTGTAGAGATTTTTTAAATTTATCAAGTGATCTAGAATTATTAAAAAGAGAATTAGAAACATATATTCATGCTATTGACATAGAAAAAGAAGAATTAGATGTATGTAAACAAAGATGCAATCAAGTTGTTAAAATGTATGGAATAGAACAAGAAATCAATTGGGATTTTTTAAATGAAGATACATTGAAGTGTGAAACTTTTAATGGAAAAATGGATTTTGTTGTAGGTAATCCACCATATGTAAGAGTACATAATTTAAATGAAAACTTTGACTCAGTAAAAAGTTATTTATTTGCTAATGGTGGTATGACTGATTTATATATTGTATTTTATGAAATTGGACTAAAAATGTTAAATCATACTGGAATATTAACATATATAACTCCATCATCATTTTTTACTAGTGTTGCTGGAAATAATATGAGACATTACATTATAGATAATAAATTATTAGAATGTTTGTGTGACTTAAAACATTTTCAGCCATTTAAAGCAATTACTTATACTACAATAGTAACATTAAATAAATCATTAAAATTTGATACTGTAAAATATTATGAGTTTGATGAAAATATATTAAAACCTTATTATGTTGATACATTAAAAATTTCAGATTACTTTATTAATAATAATTTTTACTTTTCAAAAATTGAAAAATTAAATTTATTAAAAAAAATTATATATAATTCGAATAAAGCAAATGTATTTGTTAAAAATGGATATGCAACATTAGCTGATAATGTATTTATAAGTGATTTTGATTTTGATTCTAAGTATATTATACCAGTTGTAAAAGCTTCTAGAGGTAAATGGACAAAAGTTTTTTATCCATATAACAAGGATTCTCAACTTGTTTCAGAAAATGAGTTAAAAAAAGATAAAGAAATTTATAATTATTTGTTGTCTAAAAAAGAGGCTTTATTAGATAGAAGTTTTGAAAAGGATTCAAATGAATTCTGGTTTGCATTTGGTCGCTCACAAGGAATAAATGATACATATAAAGAAAAAATTTCAATTAATGCATTAATAAAAGATTCATCAGATTTAAAGATTATTAATGTTAGACCTGGGCAAGGTGTATATAGTGGGTTATATATTATAAGTGACACTATTCCAAAAGAAACAATTAAAGAGGCTTTATTAGATAAAGAATTCGGAGATTATATTTCATTATTAGGAAAATATAAAAGTGGTGGATATTATACATTTTCATCAAAAGATGTAAAATATTATTTAGATTATAAATTAGGAATTGGAGAAAATTTTAATGTTGAATAATGAACAATTTTTAGATGTAATTAAAGATTCATTTCATACTTACTTATCAGTTGGTACATCAAGAAGTACCGCAAAGTTAAAAAATTTACATGGATATATTGCTCGTGATTTAAAAGAAACATTGGGCGATGATTTTACAGTTCAATCTCAAGGATATAAAGAAGATAAAGAAAGTTGTATAAATGGAAAATATTATCCTAAATATGTAGATATTACTATTAATTATAAAGGAAAACCTGTTGCTGGATATGCAGTTAAATTTGTTATGAGAAATTATTCTCAAAATAGTAATAATTATTTTGAAAATATGCTTGGTGAGACTGTTAATTTACGTTCAAATAATATTCCTTATTTTCAAATTTTTATAACTTTTGATAAGGTTCCTTATTATAAAAAAGGTGGAGAATTTTCAAGATATGATATTATATCAGAACATAATTTAGATAAATATATAAAATTATCTAATGATGATCCTAATAATTCTTTACATATTCCTGATAAAACATTATTTGTTTTGGCTTCATTAAAAGAAAAAGATAATAATTATCGTTTTATAAATTCTGATGATTATGCTGATTATTATTGTTCTGTTATTAATGATGCTGATGTTTTAAGTTATTCTAATAAAATACCAGATAGCTTTGGTGAGTTTGTAATTTTAAATAATTATGAAGATTTTATTAAAAATACTAGTAATACAATTTTAGAAAAAGTATGTAACACAATTTAATTAGAATTCTCTATGTAAAGAATTAAATAAAAAATAAAAAGTGCTGAAAATATTATTTTCAACACTTTTTCATTCTTATATGGTCGAGGTGACAGGGATCGAACCTGCGACCTCATGGTCCCAAACCACGCGCGCTACCAACTGCGCTACACCTCGATTTTAGTATTACTACAAACTGCTTTTATATAATAGCATAGTTAGAAAATAATTTCAAGTGTTTTTTTTATTTTTTATTGTATTTGCATATATTTTTTGTTTAATATATAATTTTATTAGGTGATTTTATGAATTTAATTTTTGATGATTTTAATATTTTTGTTGGAAATTTGCCTATTATACTTTCTGCTCCTCATTGCTGTAATCATTTTCGTAATGGAAAAATTAAAACCTATGAATATAATACAGATACATTAGTTATTTCTACTTCAAATAAGATTGGTACTTCTTGCATTTATAAAACTGCATTTTCTTATAATGACCCTAATTGGGATTCTGTTTCTAATTATAAGAATGAACTTAAAAACTTTATTCTACAAAATAATGTTAAGTTTTTACTTGATGTTCATGGGATGGCAGCAGAACGT
This sequence comes from uncultured Clostridium sp., assembly GCA_947382445.1. The sequence goes on from CANCZH010000014.1 coordinate 27,868, forward strand.
GAATGTGATATTTGTATTGGTACTGGATTTTTTAATAATATTTGTGGTCGTAATGATATTTTAGATCAATTAGTATGCATTTTTAAGGATAATGGTTTTAAAAATGTTTTTGTAGATAAACCTTTTAGTGCTTCTGGTCATAACGTTATTTCTTCTTATATTTCATCAGAATGTTCCATTCCTTGTTTTCAAATTGAAATTAATAATCGTTTTAGGAATCCTATTTATGATGAGTATAATCTTAATTTTCTTATTGATGTTTTTATTCAAGTTGTAGATTTCTTAAAAAAAGATTTATAACTTATTGCTATTTTAATAGAAATGCCTTATAATATTTTAAGATATGCAGCAGTAGCTTAGCTGGATAGAGCACTCGGCTACGAACCGAGAGGTCGGGGATTCGAATTCCTCCTGCTGCACCACACTCTCAAGTAAGTTTGAGAGTTTTTATTTTTCTCTTTTTAAGTTAAGTAGCATTTCTTTTAATATCAGTGTTATATGTATATTATGATAACCTTCTGTAGTTTTTAAATCTCCATCAGTCATAATTTGTCCTGTAATATTCATTTCATCATATAATGTAATATTTTTGTAAGAATTTTCTGCTCTAATTTTGTTTTTATTAAAATTAACTCATTTCCATTTTAATTCACAGCCTTTTTTCTTGTCACATACCTGTTTGAAGTAATGCAAATAGTCTTTTATCTTCTTCACATACACCAAGCCACACTTTTTATCTATCTTTTATTAAATAATATACTTTATCTTTTCTTTTTTTGAAAATTTAAATCAAAGATTTTCATATTCTTTTATTGTTAATTGATCTGTCTCCATTCCTTTATTTAATTGATTTCTTATATATTTTTGTATTACTTTTTTTATACTGTATTTACACAATATTCTCTACATTAAAACACTCTGTTTGAAATTTATATTTTAAATTTCAATTTTTTTCAAAATCATTAATGTGCTTTTTTCTTTTAAATGTCCTATAAGATTAGATATACTTGTCTTTGGTGGAATACTAATTAACATATATATGATCAGGATATGCTTTTGCCTCAATCGGTTATATTCTTTTTCTTTCACATAATAATCTTAATATCATACCTGTATCTTTTTATCTTCTCATATATAATAAATTCCAGTGTTTTTCAAAAAATGGGTAATTTTCGAAAATTTTCTTATAAAAAAAGAGTTGTATTAATTTTCTATGCTTTTAAAAAACTTTTTGATATAATTATTCTATATTTTATAATTAGTCTTGTTAGTGGAAGTATATATAGAATTGAAGAAATTAGTAAATATAGTTCGGTCAAATGATTGATTATACTTTTAAAAACAATAAAGATGCTATTATATCAATAGCAGTATATGACAAAAATTATCATGAACTGTTAATAACTAGATATAAATAATACTTCTATTGCAAAGGGAAAATATAATTTAAGTGGATATTGAAAGTTGAATGAAAATGATGGATATATTACAATTGGAGCAATTATTTCCAATATTGAAGATATGTAAAAATATTTAAAAACTCTAATCAAATCAGATGAAAACTATATTATAAAAACTCAATAGTTACTAACTGATGTAATTGCAGTTAACAATATTTATAATATGTTTGATATAATTGTTAATAAGAATTACTTGGATGATAGACAATAAAAATTATATTATTTGGCATTTAGTTATCTTTTTCTGTTAGAACATACCAATTCTCATTTCTATTTTCAAATAATGCATTTAAAGCAGTTTCTTTTTTACTTTTTCCTCTAATATTCAATATTAATTTTATTGACACGTCACATTTCTGTTGTCGTTCGTATTTTATAATTATTACTAATTATAAAGAAATAATCAATTAAAATAGTAAGGAGAAATATAGAATGAGTATAGAAAATGAAAAAACACTCGAAGTATATAATAAGAAGGCTAAAACATATTTAGAAACTAGTATTAAACATGATGATCTAGATCCAGAAAAAGCAAAACGTAAACGTAAGCAATTAGAAAAGTTTATTAGAACCAATATTAAAACATTACCCAAAGGTGCAAAAGTTTTTGAAATTGGTTCTGCTGACGGTACAAATGCAAAATATATTGAAAAATTAGGATATGATATAACAGCAAGTGACATAGCAGAAGATTTTATTAACTTAATAAAATCTAAAGGTTTAAAAACAATTAAATTTAATGTACTAGAAAATGAATTTAATGAAAAGTATTCTGCCATTTTTTGTTGGAGAGTATTTGTTCATTTTACTAAAAATGATGCATCAAAAGTTTTGAAAAAAGTATATAATATACTTGAAAAAGATGGATTATTTATTTTTAATGCGATAAATCGTGAAACTAGAGAAGTCGATGAAGAATGGGTTGACTTTCCTAATGAATATCATATGGAAGCAGAACGTTATTATAAATATTTTTATGAAGAAGAATTGAATGAAATTATTACTAAGCTTGGATATAAGATTTATAATTTTCATAAAGAAGGTGGAAAAAATAATAACAAATGGTTGGTATATGTTCTAAAAAAATAGGAAAATATTAAAAGATAAATTACATATATAGATACAGAAGCTCCTGACAATATAACAATAAAAAGTAAAAAAGATTTAAAAGAAAAACTATAAAAAATATAAATATAATTGTCATATAATATGTGTGTTAATTTTAGAATTAAAAAAGGAAAATAAGAAAGAATCTATTGTGATAATATGAGGAGAAATAATTAAATGAAAACAGAATTTGAAATGTATAATTATATAAAAGATAATAATTATTATTTTGGGAAACCCAAAAAAATTGATGATGTTCAAGTACATCTTGAAGAAATAGAATCTATACTAAAACAAAATGAAGATGTGAAAGTTGTATGTGGTACATATATTGAGGGAATGTCTATCGGTGTTCATATTGTAGCTATTACGAACTACAGAATAATTTATACTTGTAATAACATATTAGGTAATTCCATTAATTCAATAAATTTAGAAAAATTTACTGATATAAAAAAAGTTAATGCAAAAATGGCTTCAAACATATATATAGATTGTGTTGGAAATCAAATACATTTTTATATGAATTTAGAAAAAGCAGATGAACTTTTCTACAAAATGCAAACTGTAATTTATGATGTAGTGAATTTGAATAAACATAAAACTTCACTTTCTTCAGCAGATGAAATTAAAAAATATAAAGAATTACTTGATTGTGGTGCAATAACTCAAGAAGAATTTGATAAGAAGAAAAAAGAATTATTAAATTTGTAAAAAGTATATTTATTCAGAATTGGCAGTTAAACTTGTTTTATAATGAAAAATAAAACATAAATTAAAAAACATCTCAAAGTACATTAAATGTAAATTGAGATGTTTTTATTATCCGATGGTTCGGATAATACTTTCTTGGTGAACCACACTTTGTTAAATACGAAATTTTATTGTTTTAGCGTAGGAATTGCAATAAGTATAAAGTTGAGGTTGCGTAGATAAAATATTGTATGATATAATCAGAAAAGTAAAGGAGTATCAATAATATGAACACAAAAAGTCCTAAAAACAATTATAAAACATTGTAATATAATAAATGATACGAAAAAATTTTTTGGTGATGATTATTCAAAGTTTGAAAAAGATAATATTTATCAGAATGCTATATTAACACCAATTACACAAATAGGAGAATTAGTAAAAAAATTGCCATTAGATTTTAGGACAAAATATAATCAAATTCCATAGAAAAATATTGCTGGAATGAGAGATATTGTTGTACATAATTATGAAACTATTGATAAAGCTATATTGTGGAATGTTGCAGAAGAAGAGACAGATAAAATAAAAGAATTTTGTCAAGAAGTCCTAAAAGAGGTGATATGATATGTCAGAATTAGAGAAAATAAAAGAAAAAATACAGCCAGTTGCTAAAA